>JASHVI010000222.1 GCA_030039525.1 Thermoplasmata archaeon | reverse complement strand
TCGAGTACCGGGTCGACACGCTCGTGCGCTGCCCCTCGTACTGCTCCGCGAACGCGACGGTCGAGGTCGGCGTGAACGCCTCGGTCCTTGGCTCGATCCGCGGCTACGTCTATCCCGTGAACGGGTCGAGCTGGCAGCGAACCTGGTACTCCGCGGGGGGGACGCTGACCCACCGCTACACCAACCTCACGGTCACGCTCTCGTTCGGCGTGTACCTGGCCTCCGGCGCGCGGTACCGCGCCCTCGCCGTCGCCTGGGGGTTCGCCTCGAGCCAGGTCTTCAGCCCCTCGAACTCGCATGCGATCGGCCTGCTCGACCTGGCGGGCACGGGTCAGGGAGCGCGCCTCGCCTCCCTCACGATCACGTAGGACCGACTCGGGCGGGCTTCCCTCCGCGGGTCGGGCCGGGCGGGCAAAGGTCAACACGAACCCGGGCTCCCCCCGTCTGAGGCAACGGATGCGGCGCCAGCCTCCGGACCCGCGGTGGTCGTCACCGGGCGTCCGCGGGCTCGTGGGCGTAGGGGTCGTCGCGCTGGTGGCGCTCGCGGCCTCCCCTCCCGCTGCGGGAGCCCCGGTGCGGATCGTCTATCAGCATCCCTTCGCCGGCCCTCCCGAGGCCGGGGCCAGCTGGAGCCTCGGGGGATGTGGGGCCCGGCTCCTTCAGCCGGTGTTCCCGAGCTTCCACAATCGCACCGGGGCGGTCCTCGGCCGCTCCACGCTGTCGATGGGACCGTGTTCGGGCACCGCTCCGGTCAACGTCTCCTCCAGCTTCGCGAGCGCGACGGGCGACGAGGACCTCGTGCTGTTCGCCCCGAGCACGGGCCACTACCACCTGGAGGCGCTCTGGTCCATCTCGGCCGTCGTGAACGTCAACGCCTCGAACGCGAGCGGGCTCTCCCCCGCCCGATCCTCCGTCGAGCTCCAGACCTGGACGTACCTCGACTGCGTCCAGTGCTCGGGGACCACCCAGTACTTCTGGTACGCGAACGCGTGGACCTATTGGCTGAACACGACCGGCGGAGGGCGGACCGGCAACCTCACGTCGGTCGTCGTCGGGGTCTACCTGAACGCCACCCTGACCCGGGGTCGGACCTACGACCTCTCGGCGGTCCTCGACGGGACCAGCACCTGCTCCTTCGCCGGGAACGGCCAGGGCTCCGCCACCGCCTCCGTCGACTTCCAGTCGGCCGGGCGGTCGACGCGGCTCGAATCGATCCGGGTGTGGTGATCGGATGCGGAGCGGACGGACCCGATCGGCGCTCCCCGCGCGGGCGGGCTCCCTCGTCGCGTTCGGTGCGGTCCTCGTCCTCTCCCTCGCCGCCCTTCCCGGCCCCGCGGCGGGCGAGGCGCCCCGACTCGCGGTGCGGTGGACCGCTCCCTACTCCGGGGTCGAGTACCTGACCGCGTACGGGGCCGAGGCGGGGTGCCGCAGCGGCGCCACCACCCCTGTGCCGCCCGGGTTCAACCGGACCACGGGGCTGGCCCGGCTCTCGGTGCGCGCCGTCGCGCACGGGTGCGGGGGGAGCGCGACCCGCCAGAGCGTCGAGGGCTCCTCCCGCGACCTCGTGTCGGTGGGGCTCCAGGGAGCCAACTTCTCGGTCTCCTCCACCGGGTGGTACACGCTCAACGCGACCTGGATCCTGAACTTCAGCTACCGACTGAACGCCATCGCCCGGTGCTCCTGCCTCGCCAACGCGACGGTCGGGATCGGGGCGGCCGCGGAGATCTACGGCGGGGTGAACGGCTACCTCGCGAGGGACAATGCGACCTCCTGGGAGCGCTACTGGTACAGCTCGGGGGGCACGCTCGCCCACCGGTACACGAACTGGACCAGCTCGCTCGTGATGGGAGCCTACCTGACCCGGGGCTACTCCTACTGGCTCCTCGTCTACGTCTGGGCCGGCGCCTGGAGCAGCGCCGTGGCGAAGGACTCCGCCGTCGCGCAGATCGATTTCGGCGGGGCCGGTGAGGGCGCGCTCCTCACGTCCGTGATCCTCGCCTAGTCCGGTCGCCCGAGCCGGCGCGCGGGCGCACCGGCACGTCTCGCACGCCCTCCCGGTCGGAACCTGATGGCCTCGATCCCGCGCGGGATTATGGGTAGCGCCGGAGTGGGAGTTCCGTGCCCGACGAAGCCCCCGGCGCGGATTGGCTGCTCTCCGCGGACTCGGACCCCAGCGTGCGCGCCGTGGCCCTCGGCGAGCTCTACGGACGTGGCCCGGACGACCCGGAGCTGCGGGCCGCCCGTCAGGAGATCGGACGGAGCGGCTGGGCCGCGAACATCCTGGCCGACCAGTCGGAGGAGGGGCACTGGCAGAACTACCGGCACCCGGAGATCGACCTGTACATCCCGAAGTACGTGGCGTCGAACTGGCGGCTCCTCGTCCTCGCGGAGCTCGGGGCGACGCGGTCGCTCCCGAAGGTCGCGCGCGGCGCGGAGCTCCTGATGGAGCGCTGGTCCCGGCCGGACGACGACAACTTCGGGGGATCGGAGAGCCACCTCTGCGTCACGGGGAACCTCGCCCGGATGCTGTACCGCTTCGGCTACGGCGAGGACGCGCGCGTCCGGAAGGCGCTCGGCTGGCTGGCCGCCCAGCAGCAGTCGGACGGCGGCTGGGACTGCTTCGGACGGTCCACCGGCTGGATCGACGGCTGGGAGGCGATGGCCGCCTTCGCGACCGTGCCGAAGGTGGAACGCTCGGCGGCCGTGCAGCGGGCGGCCGAGTGGGGGGCCGAGTTCTACCTGGAGCGCCGCCTCCTGACCGACTCGGACGGCACGTCGAACGCGCCGTGGCGACGGCTCCACTACCCGTCGCACTACTACTACGACGTCCTCGTCGGTCTCGAGTTCCTGACCGCGCTCGGCCACGGAGGGGACCCCCGGATGGGCCCGGCGCTCGATCTCCTGGAGTCGAAGCGGGACCGGGAGGGCCGCTGGAGCCTCGAGGCGGTCCACCCGGACCTGGAGGCCGACGACCCGTACCATCCGAAG
>JASHVI010000221.1 GCA_030039525.1 Thermoplasmata archaeon | reverse complement strand
CGGCGATATAGGAGAACCAAGCACGAATCGTCTCGAGCTCCGAGGCCATTCGAGTCCCGCCGGCTCCGGTAATGCCCCTTCCATTTTAGCCTGCAGGAGCGTTCGCCGCGGTGGAACGCGCGGCGGCCGGGATCGAAGACGGGGTCGAACTCACCGCCCGACTTGGCTCGGCGAAGCCGCCGCGACTGACCTCAGGTACGTTCGGACCCTACCGGCCTGTCGACGTTCGAGCGAAGAGTGGCTCGAATTCCGGGGAATCGGCTTGTTCCGTGGAAGGCGAGGCCCGTACCCGACCGCCGTCGGCCGGTCTACCGCCAGTACTCTCGGTGGTCTACGCGGACAAGAGACTCCGGGCGGGGCGGGCGCCTCCCCGGCCTCCGGGGCGCCAAGCGGGAGATCGTCGCGCCGACCTGGCCCTGAAGCCACTGGAGGGACTTGAACCCCCGACCTGCTGATTACGAATCAGCCGCTCTGCCGACTGAGCTACAGTGGCGTCGTTTCCGGGGACATCGGTTGGACCATAACTCTAGCTCGCTCCCCGGTCGCCCGCTCGAGGCTCCAAGGCCCCGAGGAGGTCCAAGAGCAGGTCCTTCGTCTCCTCGATCCCGCAGGAGAGGCGCAGCAGCCCCTCCGGCAGCCCGCGCCGCTCGGCCTCGCCGGGGGAGAGGTGGGCGTGGGAGCTCTCCCGCGGGGCGCTGACGAGGCTCTCGACGCCTCCCAGCGAGGTGGCGACGTGCACGAGCCGCAGACGCCGGCGGAACCGGGCCGACGCCGCGCGGCCTCCGACGAGCTCGAAGGAGACGAGCCCGCCGCGCCCCGCCATCTGCGTTCGGGCGATCGCCTCCTCGTCGGCCCCGTGCGACCCCGGATAGTGAACGCGAGCCACCGCCGGATGACGCGCGAGCGCCTCGGCGACCTCTCGGGCGTTCTCGTTCTGCCGGGCCACCCGGAGGGCGAGGGTCTTCATCCCCCGCTGGAGAAGAAAGGCCGCGTGCGGGTCGAGGGCCCCGCCGAGGACCCGCTGCATCGTCTCGAGCCGGTCGACGAGCTGCGACGGTCCCGCGACCGCCCCGGCGAGGACGTCGGAGTGGCCCGCCAGGTACTTCGTGGCGCTGTGCAGGACGAGGTCGGCGCCGAGCTCCAGGGGCCGCTGGTTCACGGGCGTCGCGAACGTGCTGTCCACGAGGAGGAGGGCCCCGACCTCGTCGGCGCACCGAGCCCACGCTCGTATGTCCCGGACCCGGAGCAGCGGGTTGGTCGGGGTCTCGAGGTACAGGAGCGAGGCCCCTTCGAGGAGCTCTCCGGTCGGTTCCGGCGCTCCCGGCTCGAGCCACCGGACGCCGATCCCGAACTTCGGCAGCACTTCGCGGAGGAGCCGGTCGGTGCCCCCGTAGATCTCGATCGGAGCGACGACGGTGTCCCCGGGCCTCAGCAGCCCGAGGAGGGTCGTGGAGATCGCCGCCATTCCGGAGGAGAAGACCCGGGCCGCTCCCGCCCCCTCGAGGGCCCGGATCGTTTCGGCGGCCTCCTCCTGCGAGGGGTTCTCGTACCGGGTGTAGTGCCGCACGTCGGACGGATCGGCGACCTCCGAGTACTCGGCCGGGTAGTGGAAGGTCGTCGTCTGGTAGATCGGGGAGACGACGGCCCCGGCGTTCCGCTCCGGTCGTCGGGCGCCGTGCACGGCGATCGTGGTCGGTCCGGCATCGGCGGGCAGCGAGGGCTCGGGCCCCGAGGCTCCCTCCCGGCGGCGCGCCCGCGCCGGGGCGCCGGAGAGGAGGGTCTCGGGGGGCGGATCGGGTTCCTCGGTCACGTTCCCGGGGGCGCCCCGGCGCCTTCGGGAAGCCGACGCACCCGGCCGGGCGCGTCGATCGATTCCAGGTACGCGGCGACCGCGGGGGGGACGAGGGGGCGCCAGTCACCGCCGCGCCGCAGCTCGGCCCGGATCCTCCGGCCCTCCCAGTGCTCGCGCTCGACGAGCGTCGGCGACTCGACCGGGTAGCCGGCCCGCTCGAAGAGGGCCCGGGTGAGCGGGTTGTTCGTGTGGACCCGGGCGAACCTCGGCAGCGACTCCTCGGCGTGCGCGACCCAGAGGGCGTGGCGGCCGATGTCCGGGAGCGGGAGGGCGAGCCATCCCGAGATCCCCGCCTCGCCGAGGGACCGCTCGATCATCTCGAACCGCTCCGAGGCCGTGAACGGGTTGTCCGAGGTGTACGAGGATTGCGACGAGCCGATCGCGAGGAGCAGCGTCTCGGAGGGCCAGGCCGATCGGATCGCCCGGACGACGGCGAGGTGGCCGCGGTGGAACGGCTGGAACCGCCCGACGAGGAGCCCCCGGCCCGCCGGGGACCCGACGCTCATTCCGGGGAGAGGTCCTCGACGTCGTCGAGGAACTCCTCGATGTGCGGGCACCGCGCGGTCAGGTAGAACCGGCAGTGGCTGCAGTGGGTGTCGTTCATCGCCGGCCGGAGCTGCGGGTTGAAGACGTAGCACTCCCGGCCGAAGAACCGTCGCGGGCTCTCCTCGTCGCTCGACTCGGTCCGGGGCAGGGCCGAGACCGCGTGCAGCGTCGGACGGGACGAGCCCCTCACGATCCCGCCGGGCGGCCCGGGCGTCCGGACGCCGACGTGGACGGGACCCCGCCGGAGGTGTCGGTCCGGCTGGTCGCGTGGACCATCGCCGCGAGCCGCTCGAGGAGCGAGTCCTTCTGGGCGCTGCCGCCGACGAGGGCGTGCTTCAAGACGTCGCGGAGCGTCCGGACCGGGATCACCTCGACGGCGCCGACGTAGCGGGACTCGAGGACGAGGTCGTCCAGGTTGTCCTCGGGGATGAGGACCTTGTGGATGCCGGAGTCGCTCGCGGCCTCCACCTTCGCGGTGACCCCGCCGACCGGGAGCACCTGCCCCCGGACGGAGAGGCTCCCCGTCATCGCGACGCCCTGGTCGACCGGGACCCCCTCGAGGGCGCTGATGACGGCGGTCGCGATGGAGACGGAGGCGCTGTCCCCCTCGACCCCGTCGGAGGCCCCGACGAACTGGATGTGGATGTCGTAGCGCGAGATGTCCTCGCCGGTGTACTTCTTGACGAGGGCGCTCACGTTCTGGACCGCCTCGCGGGCGATCTCGCCGAGCTTCCCCGTGGCCACGACGACGCCGCCGTCGCGGGTCTGCGCCGGCGTCACCTCGGCGGCGATCGGGAGCACGATGCCGGAGAACTCGCTCATGCCGGTCTGGGCGTTGATCGCGGCGAGGCCGTTCACCACGCCGACCGCCGCCCCCTCGGTGCTGAACATCCGGTACTCCTTGCGGCGCTCCACGTACCGGTCGGCGATCTGCTGCTCGAGCGAGCGGCTCGTCCGCTTCGCGCGGACCACGTGGTCGGCGGTGACGATGCGGGCCCCCTCGGAGTAGGCGACGTCGCCGGAGACCCTAACGAGGCCCCCGAGCTCGCGCAGCCTCAGGGTGAGCTGGCCGGAGCGCCCGGCCCGCCGCTGGGCCTCGCGTACGATCTCGATGATCGCGCCGCGGTCGAAGTGGGGGATCTTCTTGTCCTTCGCCACCTCCTGCGCGATGAACCGGACGATCTTCATCCGGTTCTCCGCCGTGTCCGACATCGTCGTCTTGACGTAGAGCTCGTAGCCGTAGCCCCGGATCCTCGACCGGAGCGCCGGGTGCATCGACTGCACCGAGTCGATGTTCCCCGCCGCGACGAGGACGAAGTCGGAGGGGACCGGCTCGGTCTTCACCATCGCGCCGGCGGAGCGCTCGGACTGGCCGACGATCGGGAACTTCCGCTCCTGGAGCGCGGTGAGGAGCGAGTGCTGGCTCTCGATCTTCAGCAGGTTGATCTCGTCGACGAAGAGGACCCCGCCGTTGGCCTTGTGGAT
>JASHVI010000220.1 GCA_030039525.1 Thermoplasmata archaeon | reverse complement strand
CAGCTCCTCGAGCAGGTGCGGCACCAGGCCCTCGAGCGGTTGCGTGACCACGCGAAGAGCCTCGGGGCGAACGCGGTCCTCTCTGTCTCGTTCGACACCTCCGAGATCGGCGGGATCATGACCGAGGTCATCGCCTTCGGCACCGCGGTCATCGCGGAGCCCGACGCCAGCGCGGCCCAGCCAGTCGCGCTCCGCTGAGCAGCCTCGAGGGAGCGCGTGGCCGATCCGCCCGAGGGAGGCCGCGCGGACCTCGCCCCGCTTCCGGGCGCCCCGGCGCTCGTCCTCACGCCGGCGGGGGGGTCGGGAGGCCTCCTGATCGTCGCCGACCTCCACCTCGGACTCGGCGGCACCCCTCGATGGCCCGCCGGTCCGCCGGAGGGCTCGGCCTCGGGCCTCGGGGAGGCCCTGCTCCGGGACGCCGAGAGGGCCGGCGTCCGTCGGATCGTGATCGCGGGCGATGTCAAGCACCCGATCGTCGGCACGCCGCCCCCCTTGCGGCCGGTGCTCTTCCGGTTCTTCTCGGACCTGCTCTCCCGGGGGCTGGAGATCGATGTGGTCCTCGGGAACCACGACGTGGGCCTGGTCCCGCATCTGCCCCGGGAGGTCCGGGTGCACGGCGCCGAGGGGATCCTCCTCCACGGCGTCGGGGTGTTCCACGGCCATCGGTGGCCCTCCCCGGAGGTCCGGGGCGCCGAGCGGGTCGTCGTCGGCCACCTGCACCCGGGGTTCCGCTTCGCGCCCACGAGCCGCGAGGCCTCGGCGAAGAGTCGCTGCTGGCTCCGGACCACGTACCCCGACGCCCCGCCGGTCCCTCCGGCCCCCGGACGCCGGCCGCCCCGGCGGTTCACGGCCCGCGAGACGATCGTCCTGCCCGCGTACCATCCGCTCGCGGGGACCGAGGCCCTGAACCGGGCGGCGCCATCGCGCGGCCGCTCCTTCCTCTTCGGGCGACTTCTCGCGGGAGGCGCGGGCCGGCTCTACCTGCTCGACGGGACGGACCTGGGCGCGCTCAGGCTGCCGCGTCCCGACCGCCCGAAGCGATCGCGGCCGCGAGGCGGGCCGGGTCGCTGATCGGGGCGAGGCAGCGCTGGCCGAAGCAGGCCCGGGCGCTGGCGGCGCCGCCGGAGCGGGGCGCGTTCTGGCGCTCGTCCTCGGTCGAGAACGGCGCCGGCGGCACGCCGCGGAAGACCCAGCCGTTGGGGTGGTACGACCGGAGCGCGGTCCGGTACAGGGACTCCGCCGCCGAACCGGCGCCGTCGACGATGACCCGGACCGGTGGGATCTCGAGGAGGCCGGCGGCCAGCGCCGAGCTCGCCGCGAAGAGCCCCGCGGAGCGGATCCGACCCGCGACGGATCCGAGGTGGGAGCGGACCTTCTCGAGCCGCCCGGTCTCCTCGGTGAGCGACGCGAGCCGGATCTCAAGCAGGTCCCAGGCCGCGTTCGCGGCCAGGTGGGGCTGGTCCTCGAGCGGGTACGACGCGTCGCCGACGCCGCCGACGCTCGGGCCCTCGTAGAGGCCTGGGGCCAGGTCCCGGAAGAGGCCGTCGTCGCCCGCGAACTCTCTCGGCACGAGGTCCGCGAGCGCCCGGGCCGCCTCGAGGTACTTCGGCTCGAGCGTCGCTCCCGCGAGCTCGACGAGGCCGAGGCCGAACTCGACCTGGTCGTCGAGCTGGCCGAAGCCGGAGCCGCCGTCCGGTCCGACGGAGTGCGGGACGCCCCGGTCGGGAGCGTAGCCCCCGGAGAGGAAGCGGTCCGCGGTGGCGCGCGCCAGGGCGAGCGGGGTGGAGTCCCCGAGGACCCGGGCCGAGGCGACCAGCGCGCGTACGTAGCCGCCGTTGAGGTTCGCGTAGAGCGCCCGGTCGACGACCGGCGCCGGGCGGCGGGCCCGGACCGCGCGCAGCTTCTGGAGCGCGCCGTCGCGGGCGCGGCGCGCCGCCTCCTCCGGCATCCGCAGGCTGGCGGCCACCTCCTCGATCGGGAGGGACCGGTACAGCACGTTCCGGTCGGAGTCGTGCGGCATGCGGCCCTCGGTCCCCAGGCCGAAGTACGCGGAGGCGACCCGGAGCTCGACGGCGTCGAGCGCCTCCTTGAACTCCCCGCGGCTCCAGGTGAAGTAGCCGCCGTCGTCGCCGGGGGCGTTGTCGGCGTCCTGGCTCGCCGCGAATCCCCCGGCGGGCTCCCCGAGGACCTCGACGGACCAGGCGAGGATCCCCCGGACGGTCGACTCGAAGATCGGCTCGGGGGAGCGTCGGGCCGCCTCGCAGAACGCGTGGAGCAGGGCCGAGTTGTCGGCGGCCATCTTCTCGAAGTGCGGGATGTGCCAGGCCTCGTCGACCGAGTAGCGGTGGAAGCCGCCCCCGAGCTGGTCGTAGACGCCCCCCTCGGCCATGCGGCGCAGGGTCTCGAGGCCCCGCGCCCCCGCGCGGTCGTCGCCCGCCGCGAAGGCCTGCCAGAAGAGGAGCTCGACGGCGATCGGGTGCGGGAACTTGGGGGCCTGTCCGAATCCGCCGTGCGAGGGATCGTAGGCGCCGTCGATCTCGGTGACCACGCCCCGGACGAACGCGAGGAGCTCCGGGCGGACCTCGGGGGCGGCGCGGGACGCGAGGCGGGCGAGCGACTGACGGACCGCCTCGGTGTTCTCGCGGATCGCCTCCGGTCGCTCCTTCCAGAACTGGGCCACCTCCCGGAGCAGCCGGCGGAAACCCGGGCGGCCCAGGCCGTCCTCGGGCGGGAAGTACGTGCCCCCCAGGAAGACCTCCCCGTCCGGCGTCAGGAAGGCCGTGAGGGGCCAGCCCCCCTCGCCGGTCAACGCGCCGACCTGGCGTTGGTATCGGCGGTCGATCTCGGGGCTCTCGTCCCGGTCGACCTTCACCGCGACGAACTCGTCCCTCAGGACGCGGGCGACCTCGGCGTCGGCGTAGGTGCCCTCGTCCATCACGTGGCACCAGTGGCACCAGGAGGCCCCGATGTCGAGCAGCACCGGGCGGCCGAGCCGCTTCGCGAGCTCGAACGGCTCCGGGCCCCAGGGGTACCAGTCGATCGCCTGCTCCGCGGCGCCCCGGAGGTAGGCGGAGCGGCGCTCGGCGAGCCGCCAGGCCGGGCCCCGGTGCGTCTCCTCGGAGGCCATCGGCGCGGCCGGGCCCGGAGGGGGAAATCCTCTCCGGTCGCGGGCGGACCCGGCGGTGCGGCTTACCCGGGCGAAACTGCCGAGGCTTGCGTTATAAACGGGGCCTTGGTGACCCCCGCGCCCCGAGGGTCTCTCGATGGAGATGCAGCCCGGCCAGATGGCCTACGACCGCGCGATCACGGTCTTCTCGCCCGACGGCCGGCTCTTCCAGGTCGAGTACGCCCGCGAGGCCGTCCGTCGGGGGGCCACCACCGCCGGGGTCGTCTTCGAGGACGGCGTGGTCCTGGTCGCCGACCGCAGGATCCCCAATCCGAAGCTCGCCGAGGCGGCGAGCCTCGAGAAGATCCACGCGATCGACGAGCACGCCGCCTGCGCGACGGCCGGGCTCGTCGCGGACGCCCGGGTCCTCGTCGACCACGCCCGCCTGGCGGCCCAGATCAACCGGGTCACCTACGCGGAGCCGATCCCCGTCGAGATCCTCGTGCGGCGGATCTGCGACTACAAGCAGCAGTACACCCAGTTCGGCGGGGTCCGGCCGTTCGGCACCGCGCTGCTCGTCGGCGGGTACGACGACGGCGGGGTCCACCTCTTCGAGACGGAGCCCTCCGGCTCGCTCACCAGCTTCAAGGCGACCGCCACCGGCGGGAACAAGGGCCCGGTCATGGAGCTCTTCGAGCAGCGGTACCGGCCCGGGCTCGACGCGGACCAGGCGGTGCTCCTCGCGCTGGAGGGCCTGCGGAAGTCCCTCGACGACGCCCAGAACCTCGGCACCGTCGAGGTCTGCACGCTGCAGGAAGGGAAGGGGCTCCACCGCCTGACGACCGAAGAAATCCAGAAGTACGGGAGCCGGCTCCCGGCCGCCGGCGCTCCGTCCAAGCCGGGCCGCAGCTAGGCGACGGCGGGCGCGGCCAGGCCCCCCATGGTCAAGGTCGACGACGCGGTCGTGGCCCGCTGGGAGACCGGGGGCTCCCGGTTCGAGGTCCTCGTCGATCCCTCCGCGGTGCAGGACCTGAAGGACGGCAAGCCGGTCGATCTCAAGGACAAGCTCGCGCTCGACCAGGTCTTCAAGGACGCGAAGAAGGGGGACAAGATCTCCGAGGAGTACCTCGAGAAGGTCTTCCACACGCGCGACCTCGCCGAGATCGCCCGCCAGATCGTGCTGAAGGGCGAGGTCCAGGTCACCACCGAGCAGCGCCACAAGCTCGCCGAGTCGAAGCGCCTCCAGATCGTCGCCCACATCGCCCGCAACGCGATGAACCCCCAGACGGGCGCCCCGCACCCGCCCGCCCGGATCGAGGCGGCGATGAACGAGGCGAAGATCCGCGTCGACCCGTTCCGCTCCGCCGACTCCCAGATCCAGGAGATCCTCGCGAAGCTCCGCCCGCTGCTGCCGATCCGGATCGACTCCGTGAAGGTCCGGATCCGGATCCCGGCCCAGCACTACCCGAAGGTCATCGGCGAGATCAAGGGCCTGGGGCGGCTCGGCGACGAGCAGTGGGCGGCGGACGGCTCGTGGATCGGGGTCCTCGAGATCCCCGCCGGGGTGCAGACCGAGCTCTACGAGAAGCTCAACGCGCGCACGAAGGGCGCCGCCGAGACCGCCTTGGTTAAATAGGGCCCCCCCGTCGCGCGCCCCGGTGCAGAGCATCCAATGCGTGATGGTCATCCGCCGCGCCACCGAGGGCGCGGGGGCGGCGGGCGGAATCGCCCGGCCGCTTCGAGCGAGAGAATTCTAGTCCTTCCGGGCGAAGAGGTCCCGGGCCGGGGCCTGAAGCCGGGACCGGGGACCTACCGGGTCAGCGGACGGATCTACGCCAGCGTCCTCGGCCTGCTGAGCCACAAGCCCCCGGTCGTCCGGGTCGTGCCGCTCTCCGGGCGCTACATCCCGAAGGCCCACGACACCGTCGTCGGCACCGTCACGGACGTCCAGGGGACGTTCTGGCTCCTCGACATCGGGGCGCCCCGCTGGGCCCCCCTGCACATGACCGGGACCCCTTGGAAGATCGACTTCGGCGAGACCCAGCAGTACCTCAAGGTCGGCGACTCGGTGGTCGTCGGCGTCGAGGCGATCGAGAACACCGGACGCATCGGCGTCACGATGCTCGGCGAGGGCCTCGGCAAGCTCGAGGGGGGCGCGATGATCACGATCTCCCCGGCGAAGATCCCCCGCGTGATCGGCCGGGGCGGCTCGATGATCCAGACGATCACCCGGCACACCGGGGCCCGGATCGTCGTCGGCCAGAACGGCCGGATCTGGGTCGACGCCGCGCCGGAACAGCTCCTGCGGGTCCGGGAGTGCCTGCGGGTGATCGAGGAGGAGGGGCACCGCTCCGGGCTCACCGAGCGGATCGAGGGCTTCCTGCGCAGCGGCGAGCTCCCCGAGTCGGACCGGGACGGGCCGGGGCCCGATGTCGGCCCGGTGCCGCCGTTCGACCGGGAGCCGGTCGGGCCGGGGGATGTCGAGCCCGACGACGACGAGCCGGACGACGACGAGATCGCGGGGAGCGGCACGATGGAGCCGACCCCCGACGAGTGAATCCATTTCCAGAAGGGAACCAGCATGGGAAGCGTAGGAGCAAAGGACGTCCCGGTCCTCATGACGGAGGACGGGCGCCGCATCGACGGGCGACGCGCCGACGAGCTGAGGCCGCTGCGGATCCAGGCCGGCGCCCTCCGGCAGGCCGACGGCTCGGCGTTCGTCGAGTGGGGGGCGAACAAGGTGATGGCCGCGGTCTACGGGCCGCGCGAGGTCCACCCGCGCCACCTCCAGGAGAACAACAAGGCGATCGTCCAGTGCAAGTACAACATGGCGGCCTTCAGCGTCGACGAGCGCAAACGCCCCGGCCTCGACCGGCGCTCGCAGGAGATCTCCAAGGTGATCGCGGAGGCCTTCGAGTCGGTGATCTTCGTCGAGGAGTATCCGAGGACGAGCATCGACATCTACATCGAGGTCCTGCAGGCGAACGCGGGGACCCGGTGCGCCGGCGTCGTGGCGGCCTCGGTCGCCCTCGCCGACGCGGGGATCCCGATGGTCGACCTCCTCCCGGCCGTCGCGGTCGGGAAGGTCGCCGGGCACGTCGTCCTCGACCTCAAGAAGGAGGAGGACAACTTCGGCGAGGCCGACCTCCCGATGGCCCTCGTCCCGCAGTCCGGCCGGCTCGTGCTCCTCCAGATGGAGGGCCACATGACCCGTACCGAGCTCTCGAAGGCCCTCGACCTGGGCGTCGGCGGCTGCCGGAAGATCTACGAGGAGATGAAGCGGGCCCTGCGGGAGCGGTACGCGCCCACCGGGACCGCGAGCGCCATGGAGGTCGCCGCATGAGCGACGAGGTCACCGCCGAGATCGTCACGACGCACATCCTCGACCTCGCCCGGGGCGGCCGGCGCGTCGACGGCCGCGGACCGGACGACTACCGGCCGATCACGGTCGAGCCGGGGTTCGTCACGACGGCCGACGGCTCCGCCCTCGCCCGGATCGGCGACACCGCCGTCGTCTGCGGGATCAAGCTCGAGCCCGGGAAGCCGTTCCCCGACACCCCGAACGCCGGGGTCCTCACGACGAACGCCGAGCTCGTGCCCCTCTCCTCGCCGACCTTCGAGCCGGGGCCGCCGCATCCCCGGGCGATCGAGGTCTCCCGGGTCGTCGACCGGGCGATCCGCGCGGCCGAGACGATCGACCTGACGAAGCTCTGCGTCACGCCGGCCGAGAAGTGCTGGACCTGCTTCGTCGACATGCACGTCATCGACCACTCCGGGAACATCATCGACACCGCGTCGCTCGCCGCCCTCGCGGCGCTGAGCCACGCGACGCTCCCGAGCAAGCGCTTCGGCATCGGCGACGCGGACACCCCGCTCGCGGTGCAGCACTACCCGGTCGAGTGCACCTTCACGCGGCTCGGCGACACGATCGTGGTCGATCCGACCTTCGACGAGGAGCGGGCCGGGCAGGGCCGCCTCACCGTCGCCACCGACGAGGAGGGCCGCGTCGTCGCGATGCAGAAGGGGCTGGTCGGCGCCTTCTCGCCCGATGACGTCAAATCCGTCGTCGACAGGGCCGTGGCCCACGGCGAGCGGATCCGCGCGCTCGCCCGCGAGGGATAGGCCCCGATGAGCAAGCGCACCAAGAAGGTCGGCAACACCGGCTGGATGGGCCCCCGCTACGGGATCCGGATCCGCCGGCGCGTCCTCGACATCGACCGGGCGCGGGAGCCGAACGCGGCCTGCCCGAAGTGCTCGACCGTGACGGTCGTACGGGTCGCCAGCGGGGTCTACCACTGTCACCGGTGCGACACGAAGTTCGCGAGCGGCGCCTACGTCTTCTCGCCGCCGCCCCCGATCACCCGCGCGGAGCGCGAGACCGCCCCGAAGGGTTAAGGCCCGGCGCGCGAGGGTACCCTCGCCATGTTCCGGTGCATCCGCTGTGGGGAGGCGCTCCCGACCGACTCGAACCTCTTCGGGGTCCGCTGCGACAACTGCGGCGGGAAAATCTTCACGAAGGAGCACCCCAACGTGAAGAAGACCCTCAAGGCCCGGTAGCCCGAGCCCGCCGGGCCCCCGGCTAGTACACGCCGGGGATCAGCCGCCAGGTCGAGCGCATCACTTCGAGGTACTCCTCCCCGAAGGCGGAGAGGAGGGCCCTCTCCTCGACGCGGATCCGGTAGCCGAACGCCGCGAGGAGCGCGACGAGGACGAGGAGGACGCCGGCCACGTTGCCGAGGGCGATGACGCCGCCCAGCTCGGCGAGCAGGATGCCGGTGTACGACGGGTGGCGGAGCCACCGGTAGGGCCCGGCGCGGACGAGCCGGTGCCCCTCCTGCAGCTGCACGACGGGCGAGAAGAAGCGCCCGAGCGTCCGGATCGACCAGACCCGGAGCGCGACGCCGGTCAGGGCCACCGGGACCGCGACGGCGAGGGCCGCGAGCGGCAGCAGCGGGCCGACGTGGGCCATCCAGAGCGCGTCGGCGGCGAACCCGGATCCGAACGCCGCGACGATGACGACCCAGAACGACCCGCGGTCGCGGCGCTGGGCGACGACGCCGGGCGGTCGCGCCCGGACGGCGCCGACGAGGGCGGCGATCTCGGCGGTCCACCAGATGAGGAAGAGCAGGAGCGCGACCGCGCCGCGCAGTTCGGTCATCCCACCGGCCGACGGCTCACGGCGCCCAACCAGCAGGGACGGGGGCCGCGCGCTTGAGCTCCCGGAGGCCGGTCGGCGTCGAAGGGCCGGGCGGTCCTCGTACGATTAATCGGTCGCTGGGAGTGGGGGCCGCGTGCCCGTCTCCGGCGCCTCCGTGACGGTGTTCGACGGCCAGGACACCATCGGCGGGACGAAGATCCTGCTCGAGCAGGGGGAGGACCGGCTGCTCGTCGACTTCGGCACGAACTACCAGCGGATGAGCCGCTACTACGAGGAGTACCTCCAGCCCCGGCCCTCGAGGGGGATCACCGACTACCTCGCGCTCGGCCTCCTCCCGGAGCTCGGGGGGGCCTACCGGGCCGACCTGTTCCCGGCCGGGGACTTCCCGGAGGGGGACCGGGGGTGGGCCGCGCGCCGTCCCACGGCGGTGCTGCTGAGCCACGGACACCTGGACCACGCCGGCGGCCTCGCCTTCCTCGATCCCTCCATCCCGGTCGTCTGCTCCGCTCCGACGCTCGCCCTGCTGAGGTCCTGGCAGGAGTCGGGCGGATCCGGCCTCTCCCGCGAGGTGACCTATCTCGGGAGCCACGCCCCGACCGCCGGCGGCTCGAAGGTGGGGGATTCTCAGCCCGGGCGAATCCTCGCCACCGATCGGAGCCTCCCGCGCTCGGGGCGCCGTTTCCAGGTCTGGGGCGAGGTGCCCGGGGCGCTGCGCCGGGAGATCGAGCGCTCTCCGTTCGCGCCGAGGACGAAGTTCGAGCCCTCGACGCTCGAGCCGGCCCCGGAGCGCTTCGGCGCGTTCCGGGTCTCTGCGCACGAGGTCGACCACTCCGTGTACGGAGCGCGCGGGTTCCTCGTCGAGGCCGACGGCGGCACGATCGCCTATTCGGGAGACCTCCGGTTCCACGGCGAGCGCGGGGCCGCCACCGAGGAGTTCACGCGGCTCCTGGAGCGGCGGCACCCCGATCTGCTGCTCGTCGAGGGGACGCGCCTCCTCCCCGAGGGGGCCCGCGACCCCCCGCGCGTCGGCGAGGAGCAGGTGGAGCGGAACTGCCGCGCGGCGGTCGAGGGGGCCGAGGGCCGGCTCGTGGTCGCCGACTTCGGGCCCCGCAACATCGAGCGGCTCCGCTGCTTCCGCCGGATCGCGCAGGCGACCGGCCGCGAGCTGGTGGTGACGCCGAAGGACGCCTACGTCCTCGAGCTCCTGAACGCCGCCGACCCGTCGGTCGAGATCGACCTCGCCCCGGGCGGGATGCGGATCCTCGAGGAGCCGTCGGCCGGGCGGGAGAACCCCTGGCTCGCGGAGGTCCGTCGCCGGTTCGCCGACGCCCACGTCACCCCCGAGTACGTGACCGGTCGGGCCGGCCGCATCCTCCTGTGCTTCAGCTTCTTCGACTGCAACGACCTCGTCGATCTTCGGAAGGCGACAGCCGGCGGGCTGTGGCTCTACTCGTCCAGCGAGGCCCACGGCGAGGAGCAGGAGTTCGACTTCGTCCGGCTCTCCGCATGGATCCGGTGGGCGCAGATGCGGCCGCTCGGGTTCCGGCTCGAGCGGGGCTCCGACGGTCGGGAGCGGCCGAGCTTCGCGCACCCCGACGACGTCGGCCATCACGCCAGCGGGCACGCGAGCCAGCCCGAGCTGTTGGAGTTCATCCGGCGCGCGTCGCCCCGTCGCATCGTGCCGGTCCACACCGCCCAGACGACGGCCCGGTACGCCCGCCTGGTCCGGGAGGCCGGTTGCCCGGCCGAGGTCCTAGAGCCGCGGCCGGGTATCCCGATCCCGCTCTAGCGCGCCGGTCGTCCCGTCCCCGCCGTCGCCGGCCCGTTCAGCAGGCCGGGCAGTCGATGTGGCTGAGCTTCATCGAGACGTGCGAGACGGTCGCCGAGGCCGAGGACCCGACCGAGGCCGAGGTCGTGGTGTTGAGGTTGGCGTCGACGATGAACCAGTAGCTGTCGGCGGAGACGAGCGACGTCGTCGACCCTCGGACGTTCACCCCGTGGTGGAAAGCGAACAGGTGCGTGTAGCTCGCCCGCCCGTACGACGAGCAGCTCAGGGTCTTCGCGCCGACCGTCGTTCCGAGCTCCGACCTCCAGACGAAGGAGCCGGTCGTGAGGTCGTAGATGTTCCCCTGGAGCGTCAGGTTGTACCCGGCCGAAGCGGAGGTGGTCGCCCCCGTCGCGCAGAAGACCTTCAGCGCGACGGAGAAGGTGAGGTGGGAGAAGGTGTACTTGAGCGTCGAGGAGGTCGCGTTCGGGTTGAAGCAGGTGTTGTTCGATGGCCCCGGACCCATGGAGATCCAGCCGAGCGTCTCGAAGCTCGAGTTCGGCGGCGAGCGGGCGTCCTGCGAGCGCAGCGCCAGCGTGCCCTTGGCGTAGTTCGTGCTCCAGAGACCCCCGGAGTAGTTCCCGATCGAGAGCGCGAACACCGTCCCGCCCTGGGTCCCGTAGCACTGCGTGTAGTAGGTCGGCCGGATCGACAGCGAAGGGGCCGCCGCGGAGGCTCCCGCCGAGGGGAGGAAGGTGACAAGGACGGTCAGCACCGCGACGAGACCGACGGCGCCGGCAAACCCCCGACGAGGCGACCCTTCCCGCGCCATCGGACCCCTCCTCGGCGGGAGCCCGGAGCCGTCCATAGGTCTTGCGGAGCCGTCCCGCGCTCCGGTCGGGGCCTTCCTCCGGCCAACTTATGCCCCGGTGCCGAAGGGGTCCGGCGTGCCGCCGGACCGGCTCGCCACCGGCGTTCCGGCGCTCGACGCACTGCTCGGCGGGGGCCTCGAGCCGGACTCCGTGACCGAGATCTACGGGGAGGGGGGCAGCGGGAAGACCGTGCTCGCCCTGCACCTCGCCGGCCGAGTCGCGCTCGACGGGAAGTGGGTGCTCTACATCGACACCGAAGGGGTCTCGCTGGAGCGCCTCGAAGGGAGCGCGGGAGCCCGGTTCGAGGAGGTCCTGCGTCGGCTGCTCATCGCCCGGCCCCGCTCCCTGCCGGAGCAGGATGGGGCGGTGGCGACCGCGACGGCGCTCGCCCGGGAGGGACGTAGGCCCGTCGGTCTGATCGTCGTGGACTCGATCGCCTTCTTCTACCGGGTCGCCGCGGCCGGCGACGACGCGGACGACGGCCGGGCCTCCCTCCTCGGAGAGCTCGCGGAGCTGGTGGACGCCGCCGCAACGGCGCACGTCCCGACGATCTTCACCAACCAGGTCTGGCGCAATCAGCGGGACGGGAGCCTCGAGCCGCTCGGCGGCTCGTTCGTCAACCACGCGGCGAAGACGATCCTCCGCCTCGACCGGTCCGAGGGGGACCGCCGTCGCGCGGTGCTGGTGAAGCACCGGTCGCGGCCCCTCGGCAGCGCGCCGTTCCGGATCACCGGCGCGGGCCTCGCTCCCTAGGGCTCCCTCCGCGGAGTCGG
>JASHVI010000028.1 GCA_030039525.1 Thermoplasmata archaeon | reverse complement strand
GCTGCGACACGCTCGGCCTCGAGCCGGAGCTCTCCCTCGTCAAGACGAAGAACCTCGTCGGCGGCGGCACGATGCGGATGGTGAACCGCACCGTCGGGGTCGCGCTGAAGAGCCTCGGCTACTCCGCCGAGGCGATCAAGCCGATCCTCCAGCACATGGAGTCGACCGGGTCGATCGAGGGGGCCCCGGGCCTGAAGCCCGAGCACCTCGCGGTCTTCGACACCGCGCTCGCGCCGATGGGCGGGAAGCGGACGATCTCGCCGATGGGCCACCTGAGGATGCTCGGCGCGGTCCAGCCGTTCCTCTCCGGGGGCGCGTCGAAGACGATCAACCTCCCGAACGAGGCGACGGTCGAGGACATCGAGCAGATCTACCTCGAGGCCTGGAAGCTCGGGATCAAGTCGGTCGCCCTGTACCGGGACGGCTGCAAGGCCTCCCAGCCGTACGAGACCGGCGGGAGGTCGAAGGGCCCCGCGGGCGCGGGCCCGAGCGGCCCCCGCGCGCCGGTCCGGGAGCGGCTCCCCGACGAGCGGCACGCGATCACCCACCACTTCCAGGTCGGCGGGCACGACGGCTACGTCACCGTCGGGCTCTATCCGGACGGCCGCCCCGGGGAGGTCTTCTTCCGGGTCACGAAGGAGGGCTCCACCGTCAACGGCCTGATGGACTCCCTCGGGATCTCGATGTCGATGGCGCTCCAGCACGGGGTGCCCTTGAAGGACCTCGTCCGGAAGCTCGCCCACCTTCGGTTCGAGCCGGCCGGCGCGACGAACAACCCGAAGGTCCGGTTCGCGAAGTCGATCCCCGACTACGTCGCCCGGTGGATGGCGAACGAGTTCCTGACCGAGGAGGTGCGGCGCTCCCTCGGGCTCGAGGGCCCCTCGGAGGGGAACGGCAACGGCGGGAACCACGCGCCGCCGCCCCCGCCCGCGACGACCCAGAAGTTCGAGACGAAGCCGCTCGACGCCTTCGTCGACCCCGCGGCCGGCCCGCCCGGCGGGATCCAGGAGGACGCCCCGTCGTGCTCGAACTGCGGCGGGATCATGGTCCGCTCCGGCACCTGCTACGCCTGCACGATGTGCGGCAGCACGAGCGGCTGCTCGTAGATCCGGGACCCGCGCGGCGTCCCCGGCTACGCCCCGGCGAGGCGTCGGAGGAGCCCGGCGGGCGTCTCCCCGAGGGCCTTCTCCACCTCGGCGGCTGGGAGGCCGGCGCCGCGGGCGATCTCCCGGGCCCGCGCCGGCGGGATCAGCTGGCTCGAGCGGTGGGCGTCCGAGTCGACCACCAGCGGTACGCCCCGGGCGAGCGCCAGCGCGGCGACGTGTCCGTTGGTGAGGGAGTGCCCCTCCCGGCCCGACAGCTCCAGGATCACCGAGTGCGCCTTCGCGAGCTCGACGTCCGCCGGCTCGATGAGGCCCGGATGGGCGAGGACATCGACCTCGCCGGAGTCGATCGCCGCGCGGTTGGTCCCCTCGGGCGTACGCTCCACGAGGGACTCCCCGTGGACGATCACGATCTCCGCGCCGGCCCGCCGGGCGCCCCGGGCCGCGTCGGCGATCCGCCGGGGCGGAACGTAGGTGAGCTCGACGCCGACGACCGGCCGGAACTTCGAGCCCTCCCACGCGGTGGCCTCTCGGTGGAGACGGTCGAGGACCGGCTTCGGGTCCTCGAGGGAGACGTGGTCCGTGATCGCGAGGGCCCGGTGCTCGATCGTCTCGGCGACGCGCCACATCCCGGTCGGCGACTCGGAGCCGTCGGAGAGGAACGAGTGCGAGTGCAGGTCGATGCGGGGCGGGTTCGGCGAGCGGATCGCCCCCGGCGTCGCCACGCCCGCGCGAGGGAGGCCTACGGATAACGGCGACAGACCGCCGGGCGGGGGCCCGGCGGCGCGGGCCCGCGCGGCGTAATACGACCGACCTCGCTGGCGCCGCGATGCCCCGGCGCGCGCGGAACCCGCGGCGGACCGCCCGAGGCCGTCGAGCCTACCACCTCGGCGTCGCCCCCGGGGAGCTTCCGGACCGGGTGCTGATCCCGGGGGATCCGGCCCGCTCCGAGGCGATCGCACGCAGTTGGGAGAGCCACGAGGCCCTCGCCGACCACCGGGAGTTCCGCAGCTTCCGGGGCCGCTTCCACGGGGTCGAGCTCGGCGTCGTCTCCTCCGGCATCGGGGGCCCGGCGATGGCGATCGTCGTCGAGGAGCTCGCTGCGCTCGGCTGCCGCACCCTCATCCGGGTCGGGAGCTGCGGGGCGATCGATCCGACGCTGCGCGGGGGCGAGGTGGCGATCACCACGGCGGCGGCCCGCTTCGAGGCGACCACGCGGGCCTACGCACCCCCGGGCTACCCGGCGGTCGCCGACCCGGCCGTCCTCCGGGCCCTCGTCGACGCGGCCGAGTCGCTCGGGGTGTCGTACCGGGCGGGGATCACGGCGACCGTCGACACCTTCCACGCGTCGCAGGGTCGGCGCGGGTTCCGCGCCCCGGTCCCCTCGGAGGGGGTCCCGACGGTCGCGGACCTCGAGGCCCTCGGCATCCTGAACATCGAGATGGAGGCGAGCACCCTCCTGACGCTCTCCAACCTCTTCCGGCTGAGGGCCGGCGCGGTCTGCGCGGTCTACCCGGACGGGGCCTCGGGGGATCCGGTGCCGAAGGGCCAGGAGCGGGCGATCGCCGTCGCCAACGAGGCGGCGCGCCGGCTCGCGTAGGGCCGGTTCCGGCCTACACGAGCGCGTACCGCGCGAGGGCCACCAGATCGCCGAGAGGGACCGATCGTCCCCCCGGGGGCGCGGTCGGTCGCGTCGCCCAGGCGGCCGAGAGCGAGCCCCGCGCGAACGGGGCCGCCCCCGAGTCGGAAGCCCAGAGCCCGGCGGCCGGGCCCCGCTGATCGATCTCGAGCAGCAGGACGAGCGCGCCCACCGGACCGGGCTCGACCGTGATGGTCGCGCCGGAACGGTCCTCCCGGAGGGCGACGACCGCCTCCTCGTCGTGGAGGTGCGCGACCCGTCGGGCCGACCGACCCCGTCCCGCCGACCGCCACGCGATGGCGGGGCCGGCCCGGCGGAAGCGCTCGAGGAGACCCGGGTCCACGGCCCCGACGAGGCCGCTCACGCCGCCGCCTCCGGGTGGCCCGCCCAGAGGAGGCAGTCCGGCCGGACGGCGCACGGCCCGCAGACCGCGAGGTCGCGTCGCTTCGGGCAGTCGCCGGAGATGCCGGTGTGGCAGAGCACGAAGTCGAACCGGATCGGGTCGATCGGATCGACCTTCCGGAGCGCCTCGGTGATCTCCTCGACCGCCGGCCAGGCCCGGGAGCGCCGGGCGGTGAGCCCGAGGTGGTAGGCGATCCAGTAGACGTGCTGGTCGAGGGGGATGCGGAGCTCGGCGGGGTCGACGCGCCGCCAGAGGCCGAGGTCGGGGTACTCCCGGCGGACCATCCAGCGGACGAAGAGGGTGAGCCGCTTGCAGGCGCTGCGGTGCGGCGGGCCGGGCGACGGGAAGAGCGCGGCGTAGCCCCGCGGGCTCCTCGGGACGGACGGGCCCCGGAGCGCGTCGGAGAGCGTCGTCAGCCCGCCCGCGAAGCCTCCCGCCCTCGACCCCTTCAGGAACTCCTCCTCCAGCGAGCTTCCGGAGGCGCGGATCGCGCGGAGCCGACGCGCGAGGTGGAGCATCTGGTCGGCCCGGATCCACCGGTGCCGGAAGCCCCGCAGTGCCGCCGGCGTCCCGGGCTCGGCGGAGCGCTCCACGAAGCCCGTCCAGTCCCCCCCGATCCGGCGCTCGAGCTCCCGGAAGGAGCCCCGGATCGCCGTCGTGTTCCCGACCGCCAGCGTCGAGGCGAAGATCGCGGCGGTCTCCGCCGCCCGCGGGTCCCCGGCCCGGGGCCGCACGAGCGAGAGCGGGTCCTCCGCGAGGGAGCGGTCGAAGGGGAAGCGATCGTACAGCGCGCGCAGGTGCTCCGGCAGCTGGGCCGTCGGGCGGTGGCGTCGGGCCACGGGGAGGAGAGCGGGGAGTCTCGGATAGGGTTGGCGCGGGCACATAGGGAGGCCCGGCCCTCCGGCCCGTCGATGGGCGAGGTGGTGGCGGGGGTCGATGCGGTCTGGCTGAAGCGGGCGGCCGAGGCCGATCCGGTCACCCACGCCTACGCGGTCTGGGACCTCGAGCACGAGGGGGACCGGGTCCGGTTCCTCTCGTACCGCGAGGGCCCCGCGACGCGGGCGTACCTCGTCGTCTGGCGAGGGAGCCCGAGCCTCCCGATGGTGCACTGGGTCGGGAGCGACCAGCCGGCCCCCCTCGCGCTCCTCGACGCGATGCCGCCCCGGCCGCTTCTCGCGGTCGTCCCGCCCCGCCTGGCCCGCGAGGTCGCGGTGCGTCGGGGTCCGATCGACGAGTACCCCATCGAGATCCGGGTCCGCCCGCGCCACGCCCCGGTGCCCGAAGTCTCGGAGGGGGCCCGGAGGCTGACGCGCTCGGACCTCCCCGAGCTCGGGCGGTTCGTGCAGGAGACGCCCTCGCCCCTCCTCGAGCCCTACCGAACGATCGACCCCGAGCGGATCCCCGTCTTCGGGGTCTTCCAGCGAGAGGAGCTCGTCGCGGTCGCCAAGGCCTCGGTGTCGCTGCCGGCGATCTGGATCCTTTCGGGGATCGTCGTCGCGCCGGCCCACCGGGGCCTCGGCCTCGGCCGCGCCGTGACCGGGGTCGCGGTCCGGGCGGCCGCGGCGGCCGGCGCGCTGGTGGCGCTCTACGTGCGCTCCGACAACGTCCCGGCCCTGCGGACCTACGAGCGGCTCGGGTTCCAGACCCGGGAACGCCGGATCTGGATCGACGCCGGGGGGAACCGGGAGCCGTAGCCGCCGGGGGCCGTTAACCGCCCGCGCGGGTTCCGCGTTCGGATGCCCTCCAACGCGGAAATCGCCGAGCGGTTCCGGGAGATCGCGGACCTCCTCGACGTGCTCGGGGAGCGGTTCAAGCCGGAGGCGTACCGCCGGGCGGCCCGCTCGCTCGACGACCTGCCGGAGGATATCTCCGCCTACGCGGCGCGGGGGAAGCTCCGGCAGATCCCGGGGATCGGCGAGGCGCTCGCCGCGAAGGTCGAGGAGTACCTCCGCGACGGGCGGATCGCCTACCGGGACCGGCTCGCGGCGGAGATCCCGTCCGGGGTCGTCGCGCTGATGAAGCTCCCGGGGCTCGGTCCGAAGACGGCCCGGCGGCTCTGGGTGGAGCTCCAGATCGACGGGCCGCAGGCGCTCCGCGAAGCGATCGACGCGGGCCGGCTCGCCGGGGTGAAGGGGTTCGGCGACCGGAAGGTCGCCCTCTTCCGGGAGGCGGCGACCGCCCCCGCGCCCGTGGCCCGCCTCCCGCTCTGGGAGGCGTACGAGACCGGCACCGGCCTCGTCGCGGCGCTCCGCGAGCGGGTCCCGCTCGACCGGGTCGAGCTCGCCGGGAGCCTCCGGAGGGCCCGGGAGAGCGTCGGCGACCTCGACCTCCTCACCACCTCGCCGAACCCCTCGAAGGTGATGGAGGCGTTCACCACCCTGCCCGAGGTCCGGGAGATCCGGCTGAAGGGGCCGACGAAGTCGACGGTCCTCCTCGCCTCGGGACGCCAGGTCGACCTGAGGGTCGTGCCGGCCGAGTCGTTCGGCGCCGCCCTGCAGTACTTCACCGGCTCGAAGGAGCACAACGTGAAGCTGCGGAGCCGCGCCCAGCGCCTCGGGCTTCGGGTCAACGAGTACGGCGTGAACCGCGGCAGCACGCGCCTCGCCGGGGCGACCGAGGCGGAGGTCTACCGGGCCCTCGGCCTCGCGGAGATCCCCCCGGAGCTCCGGGAGGACCGGGGCGAGATCGACGCCGCCGAGGCGGGTCGGCTCCCCCGGCTCCTCTCGGCCGGCGACCTGGCCGGGGACCTCCACGTCCACCTCCCGCCCGGCGCCGGTGCGGAGGAGGCGGCCGACGCCGCCCGTTCCGCCCGCGACCTGGGCCACCGCGTCGTCGGCCTCGTCCTGCCTCCCGACGCGACCCCCGAGGGGTTCGGCCGGCTCCGCCGCGACGTCGGCGCCGCGGAGACGGGGCTTCGGATCCTCTGGGGGGTGGAGCGGGGCTGGAAGGCTCCGGCCTGGGGCGGTGCTCCGGCCGTCGATTTCGTCCTCCTCACCCCGAGCGGGCCAGATCCGCCGGAGGGGCCTCCTCCGGCCGGAGGGTTCCCGGGGGTCTCGACCGTCCTCGCCCACCTCTCCCTCGACCGCTCCGGGCTCGGCGAGTCGGATCCGGTGCGGTCGGAGGCGTGGATCGACTGGGCGGCGGCCCGGGGCATCGCCCTCGAGCTCCCCCCGACCGCCGCGCGGGACGGGCTCGACTCGACGTCGGCCCGGGCGGCGCGGGAGCGGGGCCTCCCCCTCGTCGTCACCGGCCTCTCGGAGCGACGCTGCGACCCGAAGCGCCTTCAGGTCGCGGTGGCGCTCGCGCGTCGGGCCGGGCTCGGTCCCGCGGACGTCCGGAACGTCTCGGAGTCGCCGCTCTGGCCCGCGCCCGAGCTCACTCCAGCTCGTCCGGGACCCCCGGTCGAGCGGCCCGCGGCGCCGAGCGCCGGCCGCCGGAGACGCTCACGGCCATGACCGGGGCGGGCGCTCCCGCGGAGCAGGCCGGGCACCGGTGGAGCTCCGGGCCCGGAGCGCTGCGCCAGAAGCAGCCGACGCACAGGGTGCGGCCGCAGCCCCAGCACCGGTAGTTTCCTTCGAGGGCGCGGGGGGCCGATTCCCCGCAGCCTCCGCAGCGCCGGGAGGCCGTGCCCCGGGCGAACTCCGGGGGCGGCTCGGGGACCCGGGTGACGAATCCGTGGCCGCCGACCGGGCCGGCCGGGGGCATCGGGGAGAGCCCCGGGACCAGCAGCGGAGCGCCGTACGAGTCGAGCTCGCCGCGAAGCCGGACGACCTCCTCCGCCAGGATCTCGACGGTGGGCGGGACGACCCCGGCCCAGTACCCCGCGAGCAGGGAGGGATCGCCCACGGTGGCCCCGGAGCGCTCGATCGCCGGCGCGAACGGAAGGCTCGACCCCATCGGGGGTGTGGCTGCCGGCGCTTCGGAGGGTCCCGGGGCCGGGACCACGGGCTCCAGCGCCGGGGTCTCAGCGGCCGCCACCGGCTCGGCCGGTCCTTCGGACCAGGCCGGCAGTTCCTCGGGAACCTCGGCAGGGGCGAACAGCTCCTCCGGCTCCGTTTCGGGATCTGGGGAGGCGGGGCTCGACGCCACTGGAACGACGGCGTCCACGGGAGAGGGAGTGGCGGGGGTATCCAGGCTCCGGGACGGCCCGGGGGAGGGGAGCGCGACGGCCGTGGACGCGGCCAGGAGCCCCGGTACCGGCACCACCGGTCGGTGCGGGTGGGGTACGGGGCCGCTGGTCCGTGCGGAGACCGGGACCGGAGCGGGGCCCTCGTCGACCTCGGGAGCGGGGAGCTCCTCGCCCAAGTCCTCCTCCAGCCAACCCCTCCCCTCGGTCCCTTCCGGAACGGCCGCGACCGCGGCGCCGGGGTAGAGCCGGGAGGCGGCCACGACGAAGCCCACGAGGGCGACGCCGACCCCGACCAGCGAGAGCGAGATCGCGCCCAGGAAGCCCGAAGCGATGAGGGTCACCCCGCCGACGACGGTCGCCCCCCAGCCGGTGACGAACCACCAGTCGCTCGCGCGCCCCGGGCTGGACACGTTCGGCGCCTCGCTTCCCGGCCTCCGCCGACGGCTCCCGGACCGCCGTCAGCCCTGTCGGGCGGTGCGGTCGACCGCCCCGGTCGCGTAAGTAGGTATCGTCGGACCCGAATCGACCCCGGCGCCGGGGACGGACCCCCGTTGCCGGTGGAAGAGGTACTTATTGCCCGGGTCCGGGCCGGTCGTCGGGGCGGGAGCGACCCTCAGCGCATGGCCACCGCCACCCCGACCGTCGCGCACGTCGCCGACCGGTCGCCGCTCGCCGGCGCCCTGGCGGCCGTCCTATTGATCGTCGGCCTCCTCTTGGCGAGCTACTGGGTCCTGATCCCCGCCCTCCTGGGCCTCGGACTGCTCCTCGCCGCCCTCCGGTTCCTCTCGGCCCGGATCAACCCGTTCGCGATGAGCTTCTACATCCCGGTGAAGCCCTCCTGGACCGCGATCGCCGTCGTCGCGATCGTCGGGGTCCTCCTCCTCTCGGCCGCCTTCGCGGACTGGCAGAGCGGCCTCGGCCCGCTGCTCCCCCGGAGCGTGCCGTAGTCGACGGGGCGGGAGCCCGGACGCGGACGCGCGTCAGGCCGCGATCATCCGCTCGAGCGAGCGCCGGGCCCTAAGGAGGGTCTCCGACGGCACGTCGATTCGGAACTGTCCGAAGGCGAGGGAGTCCCTCAGGTCCTCGAGCCCGATCTCCTTCATGTACGGGCAGACCGCCCCCTCCGAGATCGGGGTGAACCGGGTCCGCGGGTTCGCCCGGCGCATCGGGTGGAGGATCCCCACCTCGGTGGCCACGAGCACCTCCGGCGCGGTCGTCTCCCGGGCGAACCGGACCATCCCGTCGGTCGAGAGGATCCGGTCGACGTGCGGGAGGGCGGCCGTCGAGCAGCCGCACTCGGGGTGGGCGATCACCGGCGCCCCGGGGTGGGCGGCGCGGGCCGCCTCGAGGGTCTCCGGGCGCATCCGGGCGTGGACCGGGCAGTCCCCGACCCACAGGTGCATCCGTCGCCCGGTCTCCTTGCGGACGTACTCCCCGAGGAAGACGTCGGGCAGGAACAGGATCTCCTTCTCCGCCGGGATCGACCGGACGATCCGGATCGCGTTGGAGCTCGTGCAGCAGTAGTCGGACTCCGCCTTCACCTCCGCGGAGGTGTTGACGTAGGCGACCACGACCGCCCCGGGGTGGTCGGCCTTCCAGCCCCGGAGCTGCTCGGCCGTGATCGAGTCGGCGAGGCCGCAGCCGGCGGCGAGGTCGGGCAACAGGACCGTCTTCTCCGGGTTGAGGATCTTCGCCGTCTCCGCCATGAAGCGGACGCCGGCGAAGACGATCACCGGTCGGCGGTCCTGCACCGCGGTCCGGGAGAGGTAGAGCGAGTCGCCGACGAAGTCGGCCAGGTCCTGCACCTCCGGGCGCTGGTAGTTGTGCGCCAGCAGGACGGCGTGCTTCTCCTCCTTGAGGCGGAGGATCTCCGACTCGAGGGACATGGGGCGCCGACGTTGCTACCGGGGGCGGTGACTTAAGGCCGCGCTGAACGGCGCGGGAGGCCCCTCCCGGGCCGGCGGGTCGTGCCGGCCCCGCCGGGGGAGGCCGTATCGACCCGCCCCGTAGGGGGGCCGCCGGGGAAGGGGTTTTCTCCGCCCCCGGTTGGGAGCACCGTGGTGCTGCTGAACCCCGGGGAGACCCTCGTCAAGGAGGGGCCGGTCACCAAGCTCAACCCGCAGAACACCCGCGAGGGGGTCCTCTCGCTCACGGACCGGCGGATCGTCTTCGAGGCCCACGTCCCGGAGGGCCCGCAGGGCCAGATGATCGTCAAGACCACGATCAACGCGCCGCTCCGGAAGATCCGCAACGCCCAGGTCCCGCCCGGGGGCAAGCCGTGCGTCGAGCTCGAGCTGAAGGAGCAGCGGGCCGTCTTCCAGACCCCCGAGGCCGACGCCTGGCTCCAGGCGATCCTCCAGGCCCGCGAGAACGCGCCGATGCCCGCCCCGAAGGCGCCGGGCGCCGGGCCCGGCGGGGGAGGCGGGGGCGGCGGCGGAGGAGGGGGCGGGGCCCCGGCCGTCGTGCTGCGCTGCCGGTACTGCGGGACGCTCAACCCCCCGACCGTCACGAAGTGCACCAGCTGCGGCGCCGCGATCTGACCGGAGCGCGCGCTCCCGGCGACGCCCCTATCTGGGCCCACGGGCTGGCACGGACGGCGTCCCGCGCTGCCGGACCGTCCGGTGCCGCGCGCGGGGGCGCGGGGTCGGATGCCTACGGACCGGTGGACGCTGCGCGCCGGCGCCCGCGTGCGGCTCGATCGCTTCGACCCCTCCGGAACCCCGGGCTTCCGGGGGTCGAAGGCCCGCGGACTCGCCGCGTCGGAGCGGCTCCTCGAGCGCCTCTCCGAGCTGCAGGAGCTCCTCTACGCCTCCCGCACCCGGTCGGTGCTCGTCGTCCTTCAGGCGATGGACACGGGGGGGAAGGACGGGACGATCCGGCACGTCTTCCGGGGCGTCGACCCCCAGGGGGTCCGGGTCAGCCAGTTCCGCGTCCCCACGACCGTCGAGCGGGAGCACGACTTCCTCTGGCGGGTGCACCCCGACGCCCCGGCGAAGGGGGAGATCGCCATCTTCAATCGCAGCCACTACGAGGACGTCCTCGCGGCCCGGGTCGAGCGGCTCGTGGCGCCGGGGGTCTGGCGGGAGCGGTACCGGGCGATCAACGAGTTCGAGCGGACCCTCTCGGAGGAGGGCACGGTCGTGCTGAAGTTCTTCCTCCTGATCAGCGCCGAGGAGCAGCGGCGCCGCCTCCGGGAACGGCTCGACGACCCCACCAAGCACTGGAAGTTCAGCCTCGCCGACCTCGCCGCGCGGGCGAAGTGGGACGAGTACGCCCGCGCCTTCGAGGAGATGCTCGAGCGGACCAGCACCCGCCGGGCGCCGTGGCGGGTCGTCCCCGCGGACCGGAAGTGGTACCGCGACTGGGTCGTCGCGACCGTGCTCGTCGAGACCCTCCAGTCCCTCCGCCTGAAGTGGCCCCCGTTCGCGGAGGGCGTCCGGCCCGACCTCGCGGTGAAGTGACCGCGAGCGCCCGCCGGACCCGGGGGGCCCGACCCCCGTGAGCGCGGCGACGCCGGCCGGGCCGCTCCTCCGGAGCCGGTGGCCCTTCCGACGGGCCGCCTTCGCGCTCAGCGTCACCGCGTTCGGCGCGGGGGCCCCGACGCCGCTCTACGTCACCTACGAGGCGCAGTACCACTTCGGCTCCGGGGTCCTCACCGGGATCTTCGCGATCTACACGGCCGGCGTCGTCGCGACGATGCTCCTCGTCGCCCCGATGTCCGACGTCCTCGGCCGGCGGCCGGTGCTCTACCTCGGGCTCGCCCTGACGGCCGCGAGCGGCTTCGCCTGGATCCTGGCCTCGGGCATCCCGACGCTCGCGCTCGCCCGGTTCACCTCGGGCCTCGCGGTCGGAGCGACGACGAGCACCGCGACCGCGACGATGGCCGCGCTCGAGCCGAGGGGGGACCAGCACCACGTCGCGCGGGTCTCGGTCGCCGCGAACTTCGGGGGGGTCGCCTCCGGCACCCTCCTGAGCGGCCTCCTCGTCGAGTACGCGCCGGACCCTCGGACCCTCATCTACCTCGTGCTGATCGGCGCGAGCCTCCTCGGGATCGCGGGGATCGAGCTCACCCCGGAGACGGTCCGGCCGAGGCCGTTCCGCGTCGCCGCGCGCGTCCAGCGGCTCTCGATCCCGGCCGCGCTGCGGCTCCCGTTCTGGGTCGCCGCCGGCTCGCTCGCCGCCTGCTACGCGATCTACGGCCTCTTCAGCTCGCTCGCGCCGACGTTCCTGCGCGTCGACCTCGGCGTGACCAACGTCGCCCTGGCGGCCGCCGCGGTGGCGGTCCTCTTCGCCGCGGCCTCGATCGCCCAGCTCGGCCTCGGCCAGGTCCGGGACCGTCGGGCCCTGCTCCTCGGGCTCCCCCTCATCCTCGCCGGGCTCCTCCTCTTCGTGCTCTCGCTGGCCATCTCCAACCTTCCCGGCCTCGTCGCCGGCGCGGCGGTGGTCGGCACCGGCATCGCCTTCGCCGAGATGGGCAGCGTCACCCTGATCGACCGGGTCGCCCCCGGCGAGGAACGGGGGGAGATCCTCTCCGCGTACTTCCTCGTCGGGTACCTCGCCCTCGCCGTGCCGACGCTGGGGGTCGGCCTCGCGGCCGAGACATTCGGTCTACGGACGGCGGCCCTCGCCTTCGGGCTGCTGGTCGGCGCCTTCGTGGCCGCGCTCTTCCTCCTGCTCCGCCGGACCCCGACGCCCGCGGGCGGTGGGGGCTGGCCCCCTCCGTCCACCTGATCCGGGGGACTACGCGGGGCGACCGGCTCGCCGACCGACGCGCGCCCTCGCCGAGCGGACGTGGAAGGGCAGGGCCTTCGCGGAG
>JASHVI010000219.1 GCA_030039525.1 Thermoplasmata archaeon | reverse complement strand
CGGGGGCAGCAACGGGTCGCCGTACTCGTCGGTGACGAGGACCGTGCCGCCGGCGCCGTTGATCGAGGAGAAGTTGACCCAGACCTCCCCCACGCCCGAGGCGTCGAGCACCGGCGAGTCCTCCACGACGGTCCCGCTCGGGAAGACGGAGCGCACGACGACGTACCCGGAGAGGATCGGGTTGCCGAACCGGTCCTGGATCCCGTACAGGGTCGCGCTCGCGCCCGCGGCGGCCGCGATCGAGCGCGGATCGACGAGGACCGGGTGCCGGGCGTCCGGGGCGACGGTCACCGGGACGAGGAGCGCGCCGGCGCTCCCGAGCTCCGGGCACTGGAGCGAGAGGAGCCAGGCGCCGGAGGCGTTTGCGACGAAGCCGATCGCGAGGCTCCCCGAGCTCCACGCATCCGCCGGGACCTCGTAGGATCCCCCGGAGGCCGCGAGCGGGCCCGCGGCATCGGAGATCCCGGGGGCCCCCGCGCCGGCGGGGCCGGTGACGGCCACGGTGAGGGGGGCGGAGAAGGAGCCGTCGGCCTCCCCGAGGGAGTCGAGCGCGTTGATCGGCACCGAGATCGGGCTGCCGGCGACCGCGACGACCTCCGCCGACCCCGCGACGCCGAGCCCCTCGGCCGGTCCGGCGCCGACGTCGAGCGTCTCCTCGACGGCGACGCGCGTCCCCAGCGCATCGCGGACCGTGAGGGTGAGGGTCTGGGGCCCCTCCGTGACCGGCCGGAACGAGAGGTCGATCGCCCCGTCGGTCCCGAGGAGCCCATCGGCGAGCGTGCCGGAGGGGGAGGAGCCGTTCCACCAGTAGTCGACCGGAAGGAGCCCTCCGGCAACGGTCGCGTCGATCGCGACCCCCTCGCCGGTGCCGAGCCCCCCGTCCGGGACGGAGAGCGGGCCCACCGAGAGCGGGGCGGCGATCCGGACCGGAACGACGACGGTGCGGTTCGCCCCGGAGGAGTCGGCGAGGCTGATGTTCGCGGAGTAGCTCCCGGCGCGCGCGTAGGTGTACGCGAGCGACCAGGGGCCGTCGCCGCCGGTCGCGCAGACGGTCGCCCCGGTCCCAGGGGCGAAGCAGGCCGGGCCGTACGGTGGCGTCCCGCTCCCGGAGAGGACGGAGACCTCCAGGCCCGTGGGGGAGCCGGTGTACCCCTCCACCGGTTGGGGTCCGACGGAGAGGGCGATCGCGGGGGCGACCGTGACCGCCGCGAAGCTCCAGTTCGCCTCCGAGTAGCCGTTCGTGAGGTTCGCCGTCGGCTCGGCCGTTCCCGCGACGGGGTACCGGACCGAACCCCGGCACGAGACCGCGACGCGCGAGGCGGCCGACGGCGCGCCCACGCTGCACGAAAGGTCGCGCGGGGCGAGCCCGAGGCCCGGGGCGAGCGTGGCCGAGTAGTCGTATCCGGCGGCCCCCGAGCCGTTCACCGTGACGGCGATCGAACCCCCCACGTCGAGGGCGCTCGGGCCGAGCACCTCCGAGGCGAGGGTGGTGGGGAGCTCGCTGAGCTCGTCGAGCGCCGGCGGGAGGTCGATCCGCGTCCCGTTGTAGCTGCCGTTCGCGAAGAGCGTCACCGTTCCCGGCCCCGCGCCGTTCGCCGCGATGACGGTGGCGTTGGGGGTGCTCCCGCCGCCGACCACGCGCCACCCGGTCCCCGAGACGACCCAGTGGCAGAGGAGCGTCGCCGGCGACGGACCCCGGTCTCCCGCGGAGCCGATCGCCGAGAGCGGCGTCGGGGCGTCCGCGCTCACGACGGGCCGGTCCGCCGGCGTGATCGCGACGCTCGCGAGCGCCGCGGTGAGGACGACGGAGACGTTCGTCCCCGCGAGGCTCACCCGCGCGACGTCCCCCGAGGGCGTCGCGCCGTCCCACCGGAAGGAGACGGGCCCGAACGGCCCCAGGAAGGTCTCGCACCCCCGCGCGGTGCAGTTCTTCGACGGGAGCGTGAGGTTGAGCGCGAACCCGCCGCCGGCGCCCGAGACGGCCGTCGCGTTCCCCGACTTGCAGAGCAGCTCCGTCGCGCCGAGGAGGTCGACCCGCTCCACGTACCGGAACGAGGCCGCGACGGTCCGGTTGGCGACGGAGGGGGAGGCCCCGTAAGGGGCCTCTACCGAGACGTTCCCCCGGTAGAGCGAGACCGAGCCGTCACTGCCGCAGGGCAGCGAGGCAGCGGTCCGGCCCCCGAGGGCGGTCCCGCTCCGGTCCGGCGCGGACGGGGTCGCCCCGCCGGCGGGGAGCGCGGTGACCAGGAGGATCACGACCAGGCCCAGGGAGATGCCGAGGCCCGCTCGCCCTCGCATCGGCCGCGACCTGCCGGAGGCAGGGGGCTTCGGAACGCCCCGCGGGCTTAAGCCGACCCCGGTGCGCCGCGGATAGCGGAAGCAGCCCTGCCGGCGACTCGTACCGGACGCGGGAGACCCCCTCGCGAGGGCCGGCGGCTCCCTCCTCCGCTCCGGCCCTGAGCGGATTCACCCGCGGGAAGCGGCGAAGACCGGTTAATCTCCGTCTCGGGCGAAGGTCGGCCGGGCCCCCCTTCGAGAGTCTCGTCGTCCCGAAAGGGGCCCGAGTTTGTGGGGGGGGATCGCGCGCATTCGGCAAGGCTCGCCTTGCCATCGCCTTCCCCCCTTAGCGCTCAGCTCTCGGAGTCCCAGATCACGTCTCGGTGACACGGTCCAAGCGGAGCCCCGGATTCGCCACAGGGAAGGAGACCGTCGCTCCGACGCTCCCCCCAGTTAGCTTGGCCCCGAACTCCCACCAGCTCGCCTCGACGGAGAAGACCAAGGCGAAGAACAGGAAGTAGCGGTGCCCCGACTGCATTGAATTGGCGGACGTCTTGGTCACGATCGAGACGTGCCCGTGGAGTAGTGACTTGCCCCAGCTACCCCACGAGTAGTTGGAACACGCTGGGCCTGGACCGGGTGAAGGGCAGTCGGTCAGATTCCCTACCGAATCTCCGCTGAACCCGGCGGAGTTTCCGCCGTAGGACAGGACCTTTCCTGTTGAGTTGTCCTCGAGGAAGGAATACGCGTACAGTGAGAGAGAAGCAGAGACGACGCACTGGTAGTCGGGAATCCCATGGAGCTTCGGCTCCTCGACACAGCTGCCGGGAACCCACGTTGCCCTGAAGTTTCCGGCATAGGTGAGATTCACGAAGAACGAAGGGGCGCCTGGGGCGTACGCGACCGGAAGCCAAGCTCCGATGGAACCATTCTCGATCCCGAACGATCCCGCAGTCCGGTTCAGACGGGGAGCCCGAATCTGGGCACAGGGCTTAGACTCCGCCGTGAGGTGGATTCCGCCAGCGCCGGTGGAGAGGTTCAGGATAGGTCCCAGGGAGTCGTTCGCTCCACTGCAAAGTTGGGTGGCAGAGGAGTTGGTGAGTTCGAGAGTGCCGTTGAACGGCGCCGACTCTCGACTGAGGGGTTGCCAAGTAACGTGCTGCGCTACTCCAAGCGGCACGAGTAAGGCCGTTAGGACTGGTGCGGAAACGATCAAGCATAGACGAGATTCGCGCCGACGGCGGTGGGGTCCGAGGGTCGACCCAACGCCGTTGGCGGCTGCCATTGACGTCTGGAGCGCATACTCCCGGGGCCAATAACTACTCAGAGCGAGAGACAGGGCGGCGTCGAAAGGACTCTCCACGGGCTATCGCCCGTGAGGACAAGGGGCCTCTTTCCAAGACCGGGTGACTAGGGAGAGGCCTGGAGGAATTCTAGCCGGTTCCCGAACGGATCACGCGAGTAGAAGCGGGCAAACCCCCTGAGCGGCTCGTCCTCGACCGTATCGTAGCCGGCGTGTTCCAAGCGACGGCGGAGGGCCGCCAGATCGTCAACTTCTATCGCGGGGTGCGCCTTCTCAGCGGGCCGGAACCCGGGCTCTACCCCGAGGTGTAATTCACTTTGGCCAACCTCGAACCAAACTCCGCCTCGAGCGGTCAAGTTCGCAGGCTTGGTCACCTCTCGCAATCCTACTACTTCTGAGAAGAACACTCTCGCCTTCGCCTCCTCTCCAGGGGGCATCGTGATCTGAACGTGGTGGAGGCGCCTGATCTTCATGACTCGACGGACAAGCCGCGTCTGAAAGCGATTTCTACGCCCCCCGTCCGAAAAGGGACCCGCTCTGGGACGCGCAGGGTCCGGCGACTCGAAATGAACTTTGAGGACGCCTCGCGCGCGACGGCGAAGCGGCATCCCGCCGGAACGTCAGGTGGCCCCGACATCCGGTTCGCCGACGAGCGCCGGATCGATCGAGATGAGCCGCGCTCCATGCTGCCGTGCGGTCGCTAGGACGATTCCATCGGCCAAGCTGGCCGATCTCACCTTCCTTCTGAGTCGAGTTCGGAGGATCCCCGCTTCGACGGCCAGATCCCCGGTCAGGTCCTCGACGCTGCTCGATCGGCGGATACTGCTGATGGTTACTGGGATCGAAGCCTCGAGTCCTTGAGAGGCGAGCTTGGCCGAGAGCTCTCCGAGGCTGATGGCCGAGGTGATGACCTGGACCCCGGAGGAGTCGAGGTATCGGCGCCAGAGCCGGGCCCCCGCCGGGCTCCCCTGAAGGACCTCCCACCAGGCCCACGTGTCGAAGAGCACCTTAGAGGCGGTCACGCCAGAGCCCATCCTTCGGGCGATCGAACGAACCCTTGGCGAGGCCGGCCAACAGGCCGAACGGTGCCGGGACCTCCACCGAGACCTTGGCCCGCACCGGGACGCCCTCTCGAATGTTCGCCCTCTTGGCGTCCTTGGAGGGGATGATCACCGCCAGGCTGTTCCCCATCCTGCGGACCGCCCCGACGACCTCGACCTCCGCCATGTATTACGGGATCGTATTACGGGTACTTGAGGATGCGTCCCCCGTCGGTGGGTGGTGGATCGCCGGGGCGCTCGCCCCACCGCCCGATCCCCCACCTGCGCCGGCCGTCGCCGGGCCGGAGGGAGGCCGATCCCCGAGCGGGGCCCGGAGGATCGCGACGTGGACGGCGCCGGCGGGCGTGAGCCGGCTCGAGTAGGCGACGATCTCCCGGATCGGCTGGACCCCGAACGCCCGTCCGTGCCCGTCGGCGAGAACCCGCTCCGCCCAGGCCCGATCCCGACCGCCCCGGATCCGGCGGATCGTCGCGTGGGGCTCGAACGGGCGGGCCTCCCCGGAGCCGGCGAGGGGACCGAGCTCCCGCTCGAGCTCGTCGGCCAGCCGGAGGCACTCGGCCCGACCGGCCCCGACCCCCACCCAGACGACGCGGGGGTTCCGGGAGGAGGGGAAGGCGCCGATCCCCTCGAGTCCCAGCTCGAACGGCTGGGCCCGCGCCGCGGCGGCGCCCAGCGCGGCACCGATGGGGGCCTCGGCGTCCTCCGGCACCTCTCCGAGGAACCGGAGGGTGAGGTGGAGGTGCTCCGGGGGAGGACCGACGAGCGCTTCGAGCTCGCTCGGGCACCGGAGATCGATCGACAGGAAGCAGCGCATCCGGCGCGTCACTCCCGGGGGCGATTTGGCTCCCCCGTCGTCCGCAGGACCCAGACGGTCGACGCGCGGCGGTCGGCGCCGAGCTCGTCGAGGATCCGCCGGAGGCGTTGCGCGCGTCCGGCGTCCGGGACGAGGAAGAGGCAGTGGGCCCGGCCGGCCGAGGCCTTCGACAGATCGCGCCGGATCCGGTCCTTCCGGGACGCCCCGGAGACCTCCGCCTCGACGTGCACGTCGCGGCCTCCGAAGGCCCGCCAGGCCCAGGTCCCTCGCCGGGCGCTGAGAAGCTCCGCGAGCCGGACCGGTGGCTCGCGGGCCGCCTCGGGGGGGAGCATCGGAAGGAAGGCGTCGGGAAGCCGCGTGTCGAACCGTCCCTGGCGGACGATCTGCAGGGCCTCCGAGTGCCGGGCGAACAGGCGGACCGCCTCCCGCAGCAGCGCCCGATGGAGCTCGCTCTCCCGCACGGCGCCCGTCTCGCGCCGCTCCCCGAGGAACGCGAGACCCGGTGGAGAGACCTCCAGCCGCCCGTCCGGGCGACGCGCGAGCCATCCGCGCCGGAGCAGCCGCTCGATCGGAGCCCGGAGTTCCGGGTCCGAGGAGCCGGCCGCGCCGTCGCGGACCCGGCGCGCGTCGATCCCGCTCTCCTCGACCGGACCCCCCTGGAGCTCGGCCGCCCGGATCCTCCGGAGCAGCGGGGTGAGCTCCTCCTCCTCGAGCGTGACCCCCGGGGTCGAGAACTCGCGCGCCGCGGCCCGGATTCGCGCCTCCCACGCGCCGGGCGCTGGCGGGGCGGGGGCCCC
>JASHVI010000218.1 GCA_030039525.1 Thermoplasmata archaeon | reverse complement strand
CCGACTCCGCGGCCTCCACCGAGCCCATCGGGGCCCGGGAGCCGGTGCTCTCGATAAGGGTTCACGGGCGAGGCCGCCGCCGGGGACTCGGGCGCCCCGGCGGCGCCGCCACCGCTCGAAACGGCTTTAATCGGGCCGGACTGCGAGGGCCCTCCGGAGCGTTCCTACGACCGAGCCGCGCGCGGGGTTCTGTCTCTGGCTCACCGGCCTCCCGAGCGCCGGCAAGACGACGATCGCCAAGGTGCTCGTCCCGAAGCTGAAGGCGCGGGGCTGGAACGTCGAGCTCCTCGACGGCGACGAGATCCGGATGGGCCTCAGCGCCGACCTCGGCTTCGACCGGAAGGCCCGGGAGACCCACGCCGGGCGCGTCGCCTTCGTCGCCAAGCTCCTCGCGCGGAACGGCGCGATCCCGATCGTCGCCCTGATCTCGCCGTACCGAAGCTCCCGGGCGAAGGCCCGCGAGTCGATCGGACGGTTCGTCGAGGTCTACGTGACGACGCCGGTCGCGGTCTGCGAGGAGCGCGACGTGAAGGGCCTCTACAAGAAGGCCCGCGAGGGGAAGATCACCGAGTTCACCGGCGTCGACGACCCGTACGAGGCGCCGGACCACCCCGAGATCGTCGTCGACACCGTGGACCGGAGCCCGGAGCTCTCGGCCCAGCAGATCCTCGGGGACCTGGAGCGGCTCGGGTACCTTCCCTCGGCCTGAACGGTTCCCGCCGCGTCGCCCGCGGTCGCAACGAGGACCCCGCGAGCAGTATGGAGAATCACGTTGAAATAGACCCGATCCCGAACTTCGCGCGAATTGGCCTCCGGGGGGTGGCCGGTTCATCATGCCAGGCGCATCGCACGACCACGGGCTGACAGGCTTTGACCACGTCGACATCTACGTACGGAATCGCGCGAAGGCCGCCGAGTTCTTCGCGAGGCAGCTGGGGCTCGAGATCCTCGCGGAGGGTCCGGACCACACGTTCCTGCTCGCGGGGGACCAGGTCCTCGGGCTCCGGGACTGCCCGAAGGGGAGCCGGAACGACGGGGTCGACCACATCGCGTTCCGCGTCGACGAGTGGACAGGGCTCCGCAACCGGCTGAAGCGCTGCCGGGTGACGATCACCGGCGAGAAGGAGCGCGAGGAGTCCCGCTCGATCTACCTGAAGGGGCCGGAGCGGCTCCGCATCGAGCTCGTGTACCGCCCGGACCCGTCGATCCGGCCCCGTACCCACCGGGTCGCGGCCTGATCCGCCGCGCCGAGTCCTCCGGAGCCGCCTCAGGCCGCCGAGCGCCGCCCGGCCCGCGCCGCGGGCTTCGTGGGCGCCGAGGCGGGCGGCACCGGGTGCAGCCACTCCGCGTAGCGCGGGTGCTGGCCCCGGACGATCTTGTTGAACGTCGTCAGGATCTCGCGGGTGACCGGGCCGACCTTGCCGTCGCCCAGCACGTAGTGCGAGACCTCGCGGATCGGCGCGACCTCCGCGTACGTCCCGGAGAAGAAGGCCTCGTCCGCGGTGAGGAGCTCGTTGACCGAGAGGAGCTTCTCGACGACCGGGAACTCGAGGTCGCGGGCGACCTGGATCACCGAGTTGCGGGTGATCCCCAGGAGGATGTCCGCCTCCGGCCCGGGGGTGTAGATCGTGCCGCCGCGGACGAGGAAGATGTTCTCCCCCGTCCCCTCCGCGACGAACCCGTTCTGGTCGAGCAGGATCGCCTCGTCGTACCCGTCCTTCGACGCGTCGGCGCCGGCGAGGTAGCTGTTGATGTAGTTCCCGTCCGCCTTGGCGAAGGAGGGGATCGCGTCGGAGTGGGGCTTGCGGAACGGGGAGATCTTCGCCCGGACGCCGGCCTCCGAGCTCTCGCCGAGGTACTTCTTCGCCGGGATGACGCCGATCGCGAGCGAGACCCGCCCCTTCAGGTTCTTCACGCCGAGCGCGGGCTCTCCCCGGTAGACGATCGGCCGGATGTACGAGGGGGCGATCCCGTTCGCGGCCTGGGTCTCCACGATCGCGTCGACGATCTGGTCCTCGGTGTACGGGATCGGCAGGTGGTAGATCCTCGCGGAGGCCATCAGGCGCTTCACGTGGTCGCGGAGCCGGAAGATCGCGACGCCGCTCGGGGTCTCGTAGCCCCGGATGCCCTCGAAGACGCCCACGCCGTAGTGGAACGTGTGCGAGAGCACGTGGATCTTCGCGTTCGCCCCGTCGACGAGCTGCCCGTCCATCCAGATCTTCTGGGCCTCGGAATCGACCATGGGTCCTCCGTCGCCCGCCGGAGCGGGCGCGTCAACCGTGATTACGCGGCGCCCCTATATGATGGGGCCGAGACGCGGCCGTCCGTCCAGCGCCAGATGGGCCGACGACTCCGCACGTCGCTCCGAAGGGACGCCGATCCGCTCCGATTTGGTCGAACGTCCACCGCGGGGCTAGGGCGCGGAGTCGGGGCCGTCGGAGTCGGCCGTTCCGGGGCGACCGGCGGGGCTTTCCGGCGGCTTCGACCGTCGCCGTAACGCGACGGCGACGAGGATCCCCGCGGCGATCGCCGCGGCCGCCGCGACGGCGAGGAGGGTCGCCTCCCCGACGCCGAGCGTGAACCCCTTCGGGCCCGAGGTACCCGAGGCAGCGGCGCTCACGTCGACCGTCCAGTTCCGTGACGCGGTCGCGTTCGCCGCGTCGGTGATCCGGAGCTCGGCGGTGTACGTGCCGGCCGAGAGGTACGTGTAGTTCCCCGTGGCCTCGGTCGCGCTCCCCCCGTCGCCGAAGCTCCAGGCGTACGTGTACGGCGCGGTGCCCCCGGAGGCTCCCGCCAGGTACTGCACCCGCAGCGGGGCCGTTCCGGCGTCCGGCAGGAGCGAGGAGGCGTTGGCCGAGAGCGGGGAAGCGGCGGAGGGCCCCCCGACCTCGACCTCCCCGCTCCACGTCAGGCGCTGCCCCCATCCGTCGACGACGAGGAGCTGGAACGGGTAGGTGCCGGCGTGCGGGTAGGTGTGCGAGCCGCTCGGCGCGGTAGCGTTCGTTCCGTCGCCGAACTCCCAGAGGAACTCGACCGGGGGCCCGCCGCAGACGAGCCCGGCGGAGAACTCGACCGTCCGGTTCGATCCGGTCGCGTTGAGCGAGAGCGACGGGTCGACGGTCAAGTTGTCGAGCGCGTACGAATCCGAGCTCAGGTACTCCAGGCGGCCCGAGTCGCCCCCCGGGTTGACGCCCGAGGTGACGACGAGGGGGGTCTCTAGGCTCGGGTCGTAGACGGTCGCTCCCCCCTCGAGCGCGGGGGCGCCGCCGCGGAGCTCGTCGACCGGGGACCAGCGGCTCGGTTCGACGAGCCAGGTGGTGTTCACGACCGTCGAGCCGTTCCATCCCGGCAGCAGCGCCACGGTGGCCGTGGCCCCGGCCCCGGTCGGGAGCGCCTCGCCGTCCGAGGTCCCGGACGGGGCGGGAGGACCGGGAGTGAACTCGACCCAGGTGCTGCCGGTGAACTCCCACGCATCATTGAGGACCGTCCCACTCGGTTGGTAGTCGAG
>JASHVI010000217.1 GCA_030039525.1 Thermoplasmata archaeon | reverse complement strand
CCCGTCGCTGAGGGCCAGCACGTCGCCGGGCCGGGCCCCCTCCAGGACGGAGGCGTCCCGCGGATCGGAGGGGGCGAAGAGGATCGGCAGGGTGAACGGGAGGTCGTTGGGGAGCCGTCGGGTCCTCAGCACCGCGCGGAAGGTCGAGGAGTCCATGAACCCCTCGAGCGGAGAGTACGCCCCGATCCCGATCTTCTCGGCGTCGTAGACCTGGTCGACCGGCGGATGGAGCGTCGGCAGCTCGCGCGCCTCCGCGCGGCGCCGCTCGAGCGCCGGACCCTTGAGGAGGGTGTCGACGAGGCGGCCCCCGTGGGCGGCGATCACCGGCGCCCCGGCGCTCGGGGGGAACGGGCCCGGAAGCCCGTGCCGAGGAGCATGGCGGCCCGCGAGCGGAGCCGCCCTTTAAGCGCGCGCCTTCGCCGGCGGAACGGGAGCCCGTCGTGGACTCCGGCTACGACAGGACCCGCCGCGCCGCCCGGCCGAGCGCCGGCCCGGCGCTCGGGAGCCGCTCCGGCGGCACGTACGCGGAGACCGCCCAGAGCGTCGGGGGCCGGCGGGCCAGCGACCACCACGACCCGCCGCTCCGGAAGGGGTGGACGATCCGGTCCCCCTCCAGCACGGCGACGCGCCCCCAGTCGTCGAGCGAGGGCGCCCGGTGGGCGACGCCCGCCAGGTCGAGGAGCACGTCCCCCCGGGGCAGGCCGAGGGCATCCGCCAGCCGGTCCTCGAGGGCACGCCGCCGCGCGGGCGACCGAGCGACGCCGGTCCACCGGCGGCGCTCGGAGGGCCGGAGCGCCCGGATCCCCCAGGCCCGCTTGAAGAGCCGCCGGTCGAGGAGCCGCTCGGCGAGGTCCTTCGGGCGCCTCCCCCGGGTCCGCAGCTCGGAGAGCAGCTCGCCGTCGCGCAGGCCGAAGAGCTCCTCGATCCCCGACGGGAACTCCGGCAACCGCTCGACGGCGCTCTGCGCCATGACCTCGGCGGCGCGGACCGTCTTGTGGTAGTACACCGCACTGTACATCAGGGCGCGACCCACGAGGAATCCCTCCACCGCGTTCCGACCCTTCTCCGCGAAGACGATGCGTCCGGCGCGCAGCCGGACCGTCTCGCGCAGCCGGTCCCCGTCGATCATCCCGTGCGCGACGCCCGTGTAGTGCGCGTCCCGCTGCAGGTAGTCGATCCGGTCGGCGTCGATCGCGCCGTGGAGCAGGGGCCCGAGCGCCGAGGGCCGGCGCCCCACGGAGGGGTCGACCAGCTCGGCGACCTCCCTCGGGTCGAGCCCGTGCCGTTCGAGGATCCGCGGGATGGGCGACCGGTGATCGCCCGCGGGCCTCGGGTCCGGACCGGCCCCCAGGATCCAATCGCGCGAGCGGCGCTCGTGTCCGAAGCCCCTCGCCTCCCGGAGGGAGGGCTCGAGCGTGTGGGAGAAGGGGCCGTGGCCGAGGTCGTGCAGGAGCCCCGCGCAGGCGAGCGTCTCCGAGCGCTCCCGATCGAGGGCGAGCGTCTCGGCCATCTGCCGGGCCACGCCGTAGACCCCGAGGGAGTGCTCGAGCCGGGTGTGGTTGGCGCCCGGGAACACGAGGTGGGCGAGGCCGGTCTGACGGATCCCCCACAGCCGCTGGAAGGCCGGGTGCTGGACGAGGTCCAGCGAGGGCCCCTCGAGCGCGATCGAGCCGTGGATCGGATCGAAGATCGTCTTCCGGCGGCGAGAGACCGGCACGCGGGCGCCCGGCGAGGGAGGGGCGGCCCGGCTTAAAGGCGCGGTCGGGCCCGGGGCGGCCGGCGCGTCGTCCCCCGCCGCCGGCGACCGGCGAGCACCACACGGCTCGACCGAACTTCTTATCGACCGGGCCGGCCTCAAAATTCCGATGGACCCGCCCGAGGGCACCGCCTCCGCGGGCGGGCCGGCGCCCGCCGACGAGGCCCGCCGCCTCTGGGCCGCCGCGGAGGGGATCGACCCCGCCTCCAACCCGGCCGGAGAGCTCGACGCGCTCCGGGGGTTCCTCGCGTTCGTGGAGTCCCACCGCCGGAGCCTCGCCGGCGAGGCCGCGGAGCTCGCGGGCCATCTCGACCAGGCGGCGATGGCGTTCTACCGGTCGGCGAAGACCGACCTCGCCCTCCGGGCGGTCGATGCGGGGCTCGAGCTCGCTCCCGGGACCGCCGCCCTCCTCCACCACAAGGCGCTCGTCCTGCTGGCGGCCGACCGGAGCGTCGCCGACGCGATCCCCCTGCTGGACGACGCCCTCCGCGCCGCCCCGCACGACAAGGGGATCTGGGCGACGCGCGGCGACGCCCTGCGCCTGCTGAACCGGCCCGACGAGGCGGCCGAGGCGTACCTCACGGCCCAGCGCCTCGACGCGAGCTCGACGCAGTACGTCGACCGGGCGCTGAAGACCTCCCCGCACCACCCGGGAGCCCTCCGGCTCAAGGTCGAGTTCTCCCGGGCGCACGGCGGGGACCGGAGCGCGCTCACCGCCGTCGACTCGCTCCTCGAGCAGGCCCCGGAGGACGCCGAGCTCCGCCGGACCCGGGCCGAGCTCCTGCTCGGTCTCGGGGACGCCCCGGCCGCGGCCGAGGAGCTCCGCCGACTGCTCGAGAAGAGCCCCCCGGACCGTCAGGCCCGGTTCCTCCTGGCCCGGTGCCTGATCGACGCGGGCGACGCGGTCGGGGGGCTCCGCGAGCTCACCCGGCTCTCCGAGGCGCCCACGGGCGAACCGGCGATCCCGCTCGACGAGATGGCGGCCCTCGCGGAGCGGGCCGGGGGCGACGACGCGCTGGCGCTCTCGCTCCGTCGCGGCTTCGCCGAGGCCGAGCCCCGGAACCTCGCCAACCTGTTCGCCTACCGGGACCTCGCGCTCAAGAGCCAGCGGCTCGACGCCGCCGAGGAGGCGAGCCGCAAGATCCTCGAGGTCTCCCCCGACAACCTCGAGGCCGCCCGCGGGCTCGCGGACATCCAGGCGCAGAAGGGCCAGCCGGAGCAGGCCTTCGCGACGTACCGGGGGCTCCTCGCGGCGCACCCCGAGGCCTCCGGGGAGGCCCGTCGCGCGCTCGACGCCGCCGTCGCCGGCGGACGCCTCGCGGAGACGATCGAGTTCGCCGACGTGGTGCTGCGGGCCGATCCGAAGGACACGGAGGCCCGTCGGCTCCGGGCGGAGGCCCTCACGAAGGCGGGGAAGGGCGAGGAGGCGCTCGCCGAGTACGAGCAGTGGATCGCCGAGCGCCCCGACGACCTGGTGCCGCGCCTCGCCCAGAAGGAGATCCTCGTCTCCCTCGGCGCCACCGACCGCCTGGCGCCCGTCTACGACGAGCTCTTCCGCCTCGACCCGACGCGCACCGACCTCGCCCTCGAGCGGGCGAACCTCGCCCTCCACGCCGCCTACGCGGCCCCCGAGGGCAGCGACCTGCGGCGCGACGCGGCCCGCACCGCTCTCGTCTCGTACGAGCGGGCGAGCCTCGCCGCCGAGCGACGGGGCCCGAGCGAGCTCGGGATCGGGCGCTCGGCCCGGATCCTCGGGGACCTCGACCGGTCGATCACGGCGTACCGGCGGTTCCTCGGCATGGCGGGGAACGAGGGCCGCTCCGAGGTCCGCAAGGAGCTCGGACACGCCCTTCGGGAGGCGGGCCGCCTCACGGAGGCCGAGACGGAGTACTCGGGGGCGATCCAGCGGGGGCTCGACGAGACCGACCTGCTCTGGGGCGAGGTCGAGGTGCTCGCGCAGCTGAACCAGGAGGGGCGGGCGCTCCGCCTCGTCGATCTCCTCCTCCAGCGGGAGCCCGCCAATCCCCTCTTCCTCCGCCGTCGGGGCCAGCTGCTGCTCAAGTCGGGCCGCCGGCCCGAGGGGCTCGTCGCGCTCCGCTCCGCGGTGGAGCGCTCCGGCGGGGACCCGCACGTCCTCTTCGAGGTCGCGGAGGCGCTCCGGGCCGGCGGCTCGTACACCGACGCGATCGGGTTCTTCCGGCAGGGGCTCGCGGTCGACCCCCACAGCCGCCCCGGCCGCCTCGCGCTCGCCGAGACGCTGCTGCTCGCGGGACAGTATCCGGAGGCGATCCCCGCGATCGACGGCCTCTTGAAGGAGGACCCGAACGACCCGAGGGCCTGGCGGGCCCGGGCCGACGCCTACCGCTCTCTCGGCAAGCCCGAGGAGGTCCTCTACTCGCTGAAGGCGGTCCTGCTCCTCGAGCCCCACAACGGGCCGGCGCTGACCGAGAAGGCCCGGCTCCACCTCGAGCGGCAGGAGAAGCGGGAGGCGGTCGAGTCGCTCCGGGCCCTCGCGGGCGCGGGCGGTCCGGACGCGCTCGACGGCAGCCTCTGGCTGCAGATCGGCGACCTCTCGGCGGACCTCGGGGAGACCGAGGAGGCGAACCGGTCCTACGAGCGGGCCGCCCAGCTCGATCGCTCCCACGCCGCCGAGATCGGGCTCCGGCGCGCCCGGCTGAGGCTGCACGCCGGGCGCCCGGACCTCGCGCTCGAGGTCCT
>JASHVI010000216.1 GCA_030039525.1 Thermoplasmata archaeon | reverse complement strand
CGTGGTCTCGAGCCGGGTCCGGTAGGCGTCCGTGAGGTAGCTGGCGCGCGACACCGGGGGCCGGAACCCGCCCGCCCTGATGAGCGCCGCGCCCGGCCCGGGCGGGGGGCCGGCGGCCGGAGCGTCCTACAGATAGCCGAACTGCCGCTTCGCGAACTCGGACATCCGGTCCGGAGTCCACGGTGGCTCCCAGACGAAGTCCACGGTCGCGGCGTGGACCCCGGGGACCTTCTCGATGGCGCCCTTGATCTCCTCCGCCAGGATCCCGGCGACCGGGCATCCCGGCGCGGTGAGCGTCATGTGCAGCGTGACGTCGTCCCCCTTCCACTCGTAGCTGTAGATCAGGCCGAGATCGACGATGTTCATCGGGATCTCCGGGTCGTAGACCTTCTTCAGCTGCTGGGTGATGGCCGCCTCCCGGTCGGGGTGCGGCGAGGGCCCGGGGACCGGCGCCGCGGGGGTCGCGACCGGGGCGGTCGGGTTCGTCGGGGCGGCTTCCATCGATACGAGAAGGACCGGCGGGGGGATAACTCCGACGGCGACCCCCCGACGGGGCCGGCAACCGTATAGCCCGTGGCACGCGTGTGCACGCCGTGAAGGACGTCCACGCCGAGGCGCCCCGGGCCGGTCTCACCCTCGGCCGCGTCGGGATCTCCGGCATCGCGAAGCCCCTGTCGATCCAGCGGCCGGATCGCGTGGTCACGCTCACCGTCCGGTTCGACCTCGAGGTCGACCTGCCGGCGGCCCGCAAGGGTTCCGACCTCTCGCGCAACGCCGAGCTGCTCGGCGAGGTCGTCGAGGAGACCCTGGTCCAGCCCCTCTCCAGCCTGGAGGCGGCCTGTGGGCTGATCGCCTCCGAGCTGCTCCGTCGCCACGCCTACGCCACCCGGTCGACGGTGCGCGCCTCGGCGGAGTACTTCCGGGGCCGCGGGACCTCGGCCCGCCGCCAGAGCCTGGAGGAGTACGGGCTCTTCGCCGAAGCGCAGGGGCTCCGGGGGCCCGGGGGCGAGATCACCACCTCGCGCCTCCTCGGCGGCGAGGCCGTCGGCATGACGGCCTGCCCGTGCGCCATGGAGACCGCCCGAGAGCTCCTCTCGCAGGAGTTTCCGGAGCTCCGGGAACCCCGGCTCGCCTCCCTGCCGATCGTCTCCCACAACCAGCGGAACCGGACCCGGGTGACCCTCCGCCTTCCGGAGGGCGTCGAGGTGGAGGTCGACCGCCTGCTCGACGCGATCGAGGCGGCCCAGTCCTCCCCGACCTTCGCGGTCCTGAAGCGACGGGACGAGGCGGAGGTGGTGCTGACCGCCCACCGGAACCCCAAGTTCGTCGAGGACGTGCTCCGGGACCTCCTGTACGACCTGCCGAAGCGGTTCCCCGAGCTGCCCGACGCCACGCACGTCGCCGCCGAGACGCGGAGCGAGGAGTCGATCCACAAGTACGACGTCGTCGCCGCCCACTCGGCCACCCTCGGCGAGCTTCGGGGGATCTCCCGGGCCTAGGGGAGCGGGGCGACCGGATGCGGTACGCCTGGAGCGCCGTCGCCCGACGGCCCGGCCGGGCCGCCGCGAGCGCGCTCGCTCTCGCGCTGGCCACCGCGCTCATCGTCACGCTCTTGGCGGCCTCCGAGGGGATCGACGCCAGCGCGAGCCGACTCGGTGTGGCGAGCGGGGTCGACCTGCTGGTCACCAGCGCGAACACGAGCCTCGCCTCCGAGGAGTACCCCGACATCGACGGGGCCCACGCGCTCCCGGCCGAGATGCGGGCCGCGGACCCGAACGTCGAGACCGCGAGCCCGTGGTACCTCGACTCCCTCACGTACGCGAACGCGTCGTTGCGGAACGCGAGCGCGACCGGGACGATCCCCGCCGGCTGGTCGCCGACCTCGGCCGGCGCGGTCGGCTGGATCCCGGGGGACTCCGAAGGTCTCGACGTCCCGCAGGTCCTCCAAGGGCCGGGGTACCCGACCCTCGAGGACCCGGCGTACGACAACGGGACCTACCGGGGAACTCCCACGAACGCGGTCGTCCTCGACGGGGCGCTCGCGTCGATCCTCGGCGTCGCTCCGGGGGACCCGGTCTGGATCGCCCCGGGGTCCCCCGCGGGACCCGGGGAGCTCCCGGGCTGGTTCTCGGGAGCCCGGGAGTTCACGGTGGTCGGCATCTCGGGGCCCTACTGGCTCCTCCCCTCCGCCCTCCTCGCGTTCCTCTACCTCTCCGAGATGCAGACGCTGGTCGCGGGGGGCGTCCCCTCCGGTGACCCCGCGTCGCTCGTCCTCGTGCACCTCGCGGACCCGAGCGATCCCGCGGCCGACCAGACCCGGCTCGCCCGGGCGTTCCCGGCCCTCTCGTTCTTCACCCTCGGCGATGTCCTGACCGCGGTCCAGAACGCGATCTCGCTGTACCGGACCTTCGGAACGCTCGTCGGGGCCGCGGGGCTCGTCGTCGCGACGCTCTTCGCGACGACCGTGCTGCTGATGAGCGTCGAGGACCGCAGCCGCGAGCTCGCCCTCCTGCGCGCCCTCGGCTTCGGTCGGACGACGACCGTGCGCTACGTGGTCGAGGAGTCGTTCCTCGTCTGCGCCTTCGGGCTCCTCGGCGGACTGGCCTTCGGCTTCGCCGGGGCCGAGCTGCTGAACCTGGCGCTGCTCCGGCTCGTCTCGGGGCTGCCGGCCGGCTTCTCGTTCGTCCAGTACGACGTGGCCGTGGTCCTCACCGCGGCGCTGGAGGTCGCGGCGATCGCCGTGGTCGCCTCGATTCTCCCCGCCGTCCGGGCCCTCCGGATCCCGGTCGCCTCCGAGCTGAGGGCCCCGTGAGGAGTCGCCCGAGGCTGCCGCATCGGCGGGTGCTCACGCTCCTCACGATCGCAGGGCTCGGCGCGGCGGTCGCGCTGCCGGTCGTCCTGCTATCGGTCGGGGGCGGGGTCTACGACCACGAGCGGGCGGCCCTCACGAGCGCCGGGTACCAGATCGCGGTGAGCTCCGGGGGCACGCACGGAATCGATGGAGCACACTCGTTCTCGGCCGATATCGATGCCCTCCCGGGGGTGGCCGCCGCCTCCCCCGTCCTATCGGTCGCGCTCGAGGCGTTCCTGCCGAACTCCACGGTCCCGGTGCTGACCGAGGGGGTCCTTCCGGCGGCCTTCCTGGCGACGCAGGAGCCGGAGGAGGCCGATCTCTTCCCCCACCCGCTGCCGCTCGGCGACCCCACCGACTCCGCGCACTGGGACAACGGCACCTACGCGGGGCCCTCGGCCGGGCGGGTGCTCCTTTCGACGCCGTTCGCTTCGGCGGAGCGCATCGGCCTCGGCGCGACGCTCCGTCTCGGGAGCGGCACCGACCGGAACGACTCGACCCCCTTCGAGGTGACGGGACTGTTCGGCGTGGTGGGACCGTCGATCGGCCCGACCGCGGTGTTCGGGGCGATCCTCCCGCTCTCCGACCTGCAGGTGCTCTCGGGCCTCGCGCGAACGGCCTCGGGCGTGGAACTCGACGCCGCCGATTCCGTCGAGGTCAGCCTCCAGCCGGCGGACCAGAGCCCGACCGACCTCGATCGGGTCGCCGGCGAGATCGCGCACCTCGCGCCCTTCTACACCGTCTCCGTCCTCGACTCCGAGGCCGGTCAGCTGGCGCAGGCGGAGGGGATCCTGGACGGGTTCTACGTGGGGTTGAGCGCGGTCGGCCTCGTCATCGGTCTCGCCTTCCTCGCGCTCGTCCTGCTCCGGGAGGTGGAGTCCGAGCGTCGGTCGATCGGCATCCGTCGGGCGATCGGCGTGCCGTCGTACCAGGTGGCCATCGGGCTGCTCGGGCGCGGCGCCGCCCTGGCGGCCGCGGGGGCCGTCGTCGGCATCCTGGGGGGCGTCGCGATCGTCGGCGCCCTCGCGGACCGTGCCGGCGGCGAGGTCGGCGCCGTCGCCGCCCTCGCCGTCTTCGATCCCGCGACGCTCCTGCTCCTGGCGCTGTCGGTGGTCGGTCTCAGCCTCGTCGCGGGTTCGCTCGCGGTACGCGCGGCGCTCCGCCGGGCGCTCCCGGAGTCGCTCCGATGAGCGGGACGGCCCTCTCCCTCGACTCGGTCCGCCGGATCTACGGCGCCGGCCGCCCGGACGAGGTCCGGGCCCTCGACGGGGTCTCGCTGGAGGTCCCGGCCGGGGAGTTCGTCTCCGTCGAGGGTCCCTCCGGATGCGGGAAGACGACCCTCCTCAACCTGGTCGGCCTTCTCGATGTGCCGACCTCCGGAGCCGTGCGGTGGGGCGCCACGGACGTGGGCGCCTGGTCGGAGGGACAGCGCACGCGGGGCCGGCTCGCCGGGGTGGGGTTCATCTTCCAACGGTTCTACCTGCTGCCCACGTTGACCGCCCTCGAGAACGTCGGGCTCCCCCTGAAGGCCCGCCGGGTCCCCGGCCCCGCCCGCCGGACCCGGGCCCAGGAGCTCCTCGAGGAGGTGGGGCTCGGGGCGCGGGCCTCGGCCTTCCCGCACGAGCTGAGCGGCGGCGAGGAGCAGCGCGTCGCGATCGCCCGGGCGCTGGCGAACGAACCGCCGGTCCTCCTCGCCGATGAGCCGACCGGCGAGCTCGACTCGGCGAGCACCGACCGGATCCTCCAGCTGCTCGAGGAGGTCCACGAGCGCCACGGCTCCACCGTGCTGCTGGTCACCCACAACCCCCGGGTGGCCGCCCGGGCCCGACGCCACCTCGTCCTGAGGGACGGCAAGGTCATCTCCGACCGCACGGACCCCTGAGCGTGGCGCGGATCGCGATCCTCCTGCGGGACCGGTGCCACCCGAAGGAGTGCCAGTGGGAGTGCGAGAACTACTGCCCGCCGGTCCGGATGGGGCAGGAGTGCATCGTCGCCGGGCCCGACGGAAAGCCCGTGATCTCCGAGACGCTCTGCATCGGCTGCGGCATCTGCGTCCACAAGTGCCCGTTCGACGCGATCAAGATCCTCAACACCCCGTCGGCCGACGAGCGGGAGATCGTCCACCGGTACGGCCAGAACGGGTTCCGGCTCTACCGGCTCCCCTTGCCCCCTTCGAAGGGGATCACCGGCCTCCTCGGCCCGAACGGCACGGGGAAGTCCACCGCGCTGCGGGTGCTCGCCGGTCGTGAGCTCCCGAACCTCGGGGAGTACGAGCATCCCCCCGGGTGGGGCGCCATCCTCGAGCGCTTCCGGGGCACCGCGCTGCACGCCCACTTCGAGCGGATCGCCCGGGGGGAGCT
>JASHVI010000215.1 GCA_030039525.1 Thermoplasmata archaeon | reverse complement strand
ATCGCGGAGGCCCGACGGGCGCCAGTCGCCTACCACAACGCCTTCGGACCCGTGCAGACCGCGGCGACCCTCCAGCTCGACGCGGTCCTTCCCACCTTCTTCCTGCAGGAGAGCTTCGAGGCTTCCTGGCCGGAGTGGAAGCGCTCGCTCGTCTCCGGCTACGAGGTCCGCGACGGATCGTTCCGGATCCCGACGGGACCGGGGCTCGGGATCACGGTCAACGAGCCGGCGGTCGAGCGGTACCGTTCCGATCGGATGGAGCCGCGGGGAGTGGAGCCGCCGTGGGTGATCGCGGGGACCTGGCGGAGGCGCACGCCCGAGGGGACCTGAGCCGCTGGGGAGAATCGAACTCCCGACCTGCTGATTACAAATCAGCCGCTCTGCCGGCTGAGCTACAGCGGCGCCCGTCAGGGAATCCGCCCGATTCATAGCCTATTGGCCACCCCCGGGCAATCACTGCGTTCCTCGACTCCCCGAAGGCGGAGAGCCCCCGAGCGGCGGCGGGCAGGTCCAGCCCGATGCAGTGGGTGGCCATGGTGACGGGCGCGTGCCCGTGAACGGACTTCAGATCCCCGAGGGAAACCCGCGGCCCGTGAGCCGATCTGCCTCAGATCGAGTAGACGCTTACCCCGCCCGACCCCGCGGCGACGCCGGGGTGCTTCGCCGGATCCAAGACGGATGGAGGCCGCCCGTCCACCTCGCCCGACGGCGCGGTCCTGGAGGTCCACTCGAACGGGCCGGTGCCGGCGTGGCTCCCCGGGTCGTCGCGCGTCGTGGGGGGACCCAGCCGGACCGTGCCCGCCGTCGAATATGTCGGCGGGCCTGGTCCCCGTCGCACCGAGCGAGGGGATGATCGCTGTGGACCGGCCTACGCCGTCGAACGGGAGGACGTCGACGCCCGAGCCCGCGGCTATCGGTAGGACCAGGTGTCGTCGAGGTACCGGTAGACGTAGCCGCTGACCCAGTTGATCCCGCCCCACAGGAGGAGGGACCTGGTCGCCGGGTCGTAGGCGAGCGACGAGAAGGCGCGCGGACCCGGCCCCTCCGAAGCGGTGACGTTGCTCCAGGCCCCGCCTTCGTAGCGCCAGCTCGTCCCGAGGAAGCCGCTGGAGCTGACCTGCCCGCCGAAGAGGAGCGCGTACCCCTCCGCCGGGTCGTACGCGAGCTCGCCGCCCGAGCGGCCCGGAGGGGTGACGCCCGAGGAGACGTTCTTCCACGAGCCCTTGGCGAAGGTCCAGGTGTCCTGGAGGTACCCCAGGTGGGCCGTCGTGTGCCCGAGGTACCCGTACCCGCCGAAGAGGAGGACCGTGCCGGTCGCGCTGTCGTACGTCAGCTGGCCGGCGACCTCCCGGCCGGACGGCGACACCGCCGGGTGGATCTGGGTCCAGGCGCCGCCGCTGAACTCCCACGTGTCGTTCATCCACGTGGAATACGACGGCGCGCAGAGGTCGGTCGGGCAGCCCCCGAAGAGGACCAGGGCCCCGAGCCGCGGGTCGTAGACCATGCCGGCCCAGACGCGGGCCGGCGGCGATACGGTCGTCGCCAAGCGGGTCCACGTCCCGCCCGCGTAGATCCACGTGTCGTTCCGCGCGCCGTAGATCGGATTGCTCGCGCTCGCGTTCCCGAGCCCCCCGAAGAGCACGACGTAGCCGTCCCTCGCGTCGTAGGCCATGCTCGCGCCCCATCGGGCCGGCGGGTGCCCGGAGGTCGCGAGCGCGGACCAGGACCCGCCGGCGTAGGCCCACGTCGTGCCGTAGGCGGTCCCGTTGGCCTTCACGCCCCCGAACTGGAGCAGGTAGCCGTCCTTCGCATCGTACGCGGAGCTGGCGCCGTAGGCGGGGAGCGGGCCCGTGGCCGTCGAGACGTTCGACCAGACGGCCGTGAGCTTCCCGGCGAGGCTGGCGAAGTTCGTCGCGTCGAGCGCGCCCCAGCCGGTGACGAGGTCGAACCCCGGTCGGGCGGAGTAGTTCCGGTTCGACCCGTAGATCACGTCGAAGAACGGCGGGGTCTTCAGCTTCCCGTTCAGCTCGGCCTGCCCCCACGTGTAGAGCGCGGGATCGAGGAAGCCCACCCAGGGATGGTGGTGGGCGTACAGGTCGGCGTCCACCGACGCGACGACCCCCGCCTCGACCGGGCAGGCGATGCTCGTCCCGGTGACCGACCAGTACGGAACGATCCGCCCGCCCGCCGTGCTGAGGTTGGCCAAGGCCGTGATGTTGAACGTTGAGACGTTCTCGGTCAGGGTGAGGACGGTCTGGTTTGCGATCGCGCCGAGGTCCGGCTCGCCGCGCCCGATGCCGACCGTGGCGATAACCGCGGCAGCGTCCGGCGACTGCTTCTGCCAGCTCGGCTCGGAGACCCCCGTGAAGACGCCTCCGGTGGACCCCTGCCAAGCGGTCTCTCCCCCACAGACGACGGTCGAGATCGCCGGGCAGTACGTGTACGGATTGGTGCCGTTCGTGTACGGCGAGCGCAGCAGGGTGGAGGGGTCAAGGATCAGCGTCGTTCCGCCGACGGCCGTCGTCCCGTAGGAGTCGAAGGCGGCGGAGGCGGGGTCGCTCAGGTTGTGCGTCCCGGAGTCACCGGTGCTCGCGAGGATCGAGATGCCCCGGGCCTGGGCCTCCTCCGCCTCCTGGTCCCACAGCCGGTCCACGCCCGACCGGAGAGCGGTCCAGGAGTTCGAGATGACCGAGACGTTCGAGAGCCCCGCGACGACCTTCGCGGAGAAGCCCGGGCCGTCGGAGGTCGAAGGATTGAGGATGTCCGCGAGGGCGGTGTCGGTGCTCGTGGAGGTCTGCCCAAAGACCTGGTAGACGTTGGCGCCGGGCGCCATCGACCCGAGCATGTCGACGTCGAGCGTGTTCTCCACGTTCGTGAACGAGCCGAACAGGCAGGAGGCGCTCCGACCCTGGGTACCTCCGGCGTAGGGCGAGGTGCCGGAGAGGGCGACCGAGTAGACCGTCGGCTTCGGCTCTCCGTGGGGGATCGTGTAGTTGAGGTAGCTCGCGACGTCCGGGGCGTAGAAGTCCCAGGCGTAGGACCCGGGAGTCAGGGAGGCGCAGTACGATCCCAGGAATGCCGACGTGTTCACGGGAAGGGTCCAGAGGATGGTGGCGACCGAGGCCCCGGTCGGGTAGCCCGCGGTCTGCAGGAGGCCCTTGCCGCTCGCGTTCGTCTCGTTGTAGGCGACCTGCAGGTCGGAGCCGAAGACGAGCTGCTGGAACGGGGTGATCGGCTCGGGGTAGGCCAGCTTCCCGACCGACGTGCAGTTGAACGGCCCGCCGCGGGAGCGGCACGGGGTCGAGGCGGGCGTGGCGGCCGGGCCGGGGAGCGCCGCGGTCGCCGGCACGGGGGCCGGCGCGAAGGTCGCCCCCGACGAAAGTGGGGCGAGGGTCGCGGCGGGCCGGCTGTCGAGGCCCACCACCCCCGAAACGGTCGCGGCGAGCGGGGCCGGCAGCTCGGGCGCGGAGGACGGCACGAAATAGGGGCTGCCGCCGACGGCGACCGAGCGCAGTCGGGTGTGGAAGATCCTCTCGACCTGAAGGGGCGTCGCCGTGAATCCGATCTCGGCCCGGTCGGCGTACCGGGTGAGACCCCCCACCCCGAAGGAGGCGAAGTAGCTCACGGCCGCATCGTACTCCGAGGGGGCGGGACCGTAGGCCTCGTCGAACTGGGCCGCGGTGAGGTACCGATGGAACTCGGGGGACGTCGAGTTCGAGAGGTTGGTCAGAAGCCCCGCGAGCTGGGCGGCGTGCCCGAAGGCCAGACCGACGAGGACCGACACCTCGGAGGGCAGGGGGGCATCGGAGGAAGGGAGCTCGGCGAGGGCGGGCTCTGACTCGTTAGGCCCCTCCAGCGCCACCGGCTGCAGGGCCGTGGAAAGGAGGCTCGGACTCCCCGGTGCGGCCGCGACGGAGACGGGGCTCGCCGCGGCGACCGGAGGAGCTCCCAGCGACGCGACCTCGGACAGCAGGACCGCGACCAGCCCGAACGACAGCGTGAGCGAGGGCGTCGCAAGGCGCGCTCGGACCCGACGGAATCGGCGGGCCCTCATCCTCGCGCCCGGCAGACGCCGCTCGTATAACAGCTTCCCGCAACCGGGGCGAAGCCCTCCGGCCCGGAGGCCTCGATCGGGAGCGCACGCGGTTCCGAACTGCGCTCCGTATGCCAAACGGTCAAGGACCCGTCGCCATCGGGCGACGGAACTCCTAGCGTCCGCGCTGCTCTGGGCACCTTTCAACGGCCCGGCTGCACGCCGAAGAGACCCCGACCGGACCTTACCGCGCCGCGCGCTCGGTGGTCCCGGACCCATGACCGGAACGCGTCGGAGGTGCTGCCGCCCGGGCCTTGGTAGATAAAACACGTCGGACCCGTCGGTGAACCGGGCGTTCGCAGCCTGGAGATCGGCCCGGACCGCGCCGACGTGGTGCGACTCGTTGTACCGCCGGGGGTCGTTCGGCGGGATCCGCTTCCGAGTGATCG
>JASHVI010000214.1 GCA_030039525.1 Thermoplasmata archaeon | reverse complement strand
AAGCTGCCGGTGACCGAGCTCGCTCGCGATCGGGGCGCGTCGTCCCCTTCTCTTCTCGACATCTTCGGTCACACCCAGGGCGCGCTGTTCTTCTGGATGCGGGATTGCGCACGCTTCGAGTTCCCGCCGCAGGAGCCGGACTCCAGCTCTCCGCCGGGTCTCGCGGACCTTCGGAAGGACGAGAACTACATTCAAGCCCAGATCCGGAGGGTCATGGCCGAGTTGACCGAGGAGGATCTGACGCGGAAGGTGCATCGGGAGAAGGGCCGAGGATCGCCCCACGATTGCGATATCCCGGTCCGCGACGTACTCTGGCATCTGGTCGAAGAGGAGCTCCAACACCGCGGCGAACTGAACGCGCTGCTCTGGCAGATCGATGTGGAGGCCCCGGTGTACAACTGGATCGAGTGGGCCCACGAAACCGGTCTCCTCAAGCATTGAGTTCTGACGCAGGGACCTGAACCGAAGGGTGGGGTCCTTCCAGTGGCTTCGGGCGATGGGACGGTGCCGCGGAAGGCGGGGTCGTCTACGACTGGACTCAGGCTGCTCCCGGGTCCTCGCCGCCCCGTCGGGGGAGGTTCGCCGAAGGTATCCGACGCGTACTTCGTCACGGCCGGTCCCCGGCGTCGCGAGCGAGTCGCCCGTCCCTCCCGCGTTGCGGTGGGCTCAGAGCGCGATCGCTCGAACTCCCAGGGCGTGCGCCGCCCGAAGCTGCGCCGAGTCCCGGGAGCTCAGGCTCGTGCGAAGTGCTCGGGCGAGGGCGATGTACACCGCGTCGTAGACCGTGATTGCCTGCCCGTTGGCGATCTCCCAGGCGCTCTCGAGCAACGGGGCGTGGGGACTGAGAACGATGGCCACCCCGCTCAGGCGCCGGACCGTCCGGAGCGCCTCGTCCGCCTCTCGTGGGCTCAGCCGCTTACGGCGTCGGGCGAGCAGGACCGCATTGGCCGCCTCGACGGGAAGGAGCTCCACGGAGCGGGGGGACTCCCGGAGCACTTCCTCCGTCGCCTCCCATTGATCCTCCCGCGTCGCGTAGGCGACGAGGGCGGACGCGTCAATGACGGTCACGGTCCGCCCGTACGAGGTCCGCGGCGAAGCCCCGCGTCCGGCTCGGAAGGCGAGCATGACGCTCGTGCACCGCGTCGAGGAGTCGCTTCGCCTCCCATTGGCGCAATCGGTCCCGAATGAAGCCTCGGATCTCCTCGGGCCAGTCGATCTCGTCCTTCGACCGACGGACCTCCTCGAAGACCTGAGACGGTACCTTGACGCTCACGACCGAGGTATCGCCCATGGTTTACCCAAGGTATTCCATGAAGATATACTCGCCGTAGTACCTTCGGACGGGACGCCCGAATGGCGGTGCGACGATCGCTGACGTGCGAGCGGCCGCCGGACCTCGTGAACGGCGGGCTCCGTCACGGGGTCGACGGACCCGATGCCGACGACGCCCGGAACCCTCGGCCCGCCACCCGTTCTCCGACGAGCGAACGGTCGCAGCGCAGCGTCCGGCCCACGCCTCCGGGGGGCGTTCGAAGCCCGGCCGCATCACCGCCTCCGTCGCGCGACGCGGGCGAGAGGGTATTCCGTGGGAACGGCTCTGGCGCAGTCGCACCGGAAACCGCGATGGACGGGAGGTAGCCGAGGATTGACTGAGGCGATCTACGACGAGCGCTACGCACGGCCGGGTCTGTACTGGGGAAGCAAGCCCACCGGCCTGGCCCGTGACCTCGTCCGAGTGCTACGGTCCCTTCCGCGACCGCCGCGGTCGCTGGTCGACCTGGGATGTGGCGAGGGGCGAGACTCGATCTATTTTGCCCGGCGGGGCCTGCGGGTCCTCGGCGTGGATATCTCGAGCGTCGGGGTGCGAAAGGCGGAACGCCGGGCGTCACGGCTCGGGGTCCGCGTTCAATTTCGTGTGGAAGACCTGCGGACGTACCGAGTCCGACCTCGAGTGGACGTCGTGTTCTCCTCCGGCGCCCTGAACAATCTCCCGCGTCGAATCCGGAAGACCCGATTTGAGCACTTCAAACAGAACACCTCGCCGGGCGGTATCAACGCGATGAATGCCGACGTGTCGAAACCCTACATCCCGGCGCAGACGACGAATCCCTTCGCCTCCCCGTTCCGCTCCGGCGAGCTCCTCGGCTACTACTGGGACTGGCAGATCCTGGACTCCGGACAGGTGGAGTTCGTCTCGAACGCAGGGGGCGTGCCGCATCGGAAGGCGATGGACGTCGTCATCGCGCGCAAGCCCGACTCGAGGCCCGCTTGAGCGGCTCGCCTCGGGACGACTGAGCCCTCGGCCGGACCTCCGTACTCGGCGGGCGCCCGCGGGTGCGTGGACCCGGGGGCAACCCTCTCAAGGCGATGCTCCGTTCGGATGGACCGAGGAGCAACGAACCCCGGCCATGGAGTTCGAGAGCGCCGATGGGTCCACGCTCCGTCTCGTCCGGGCCCTATCTCCGGACGGCCGGGCCACGCTGGTCATCCGGCATGCCGAGCGGGACCAATCGGCGGAGGGGGTCGAGCCGCCGGCTTCGGAGGATCGCTGGCAGCTCACCGCCTCCGGCCGGGACCAGGCACGGCGGTTCGGAGCGAGGATTCCGCCGTTCCGTCACGTCTACCTGACGCACACGAGGATTGCGCGGACCCGCGACACGGCGAGCGAGATCGCGGACGGCTTCCGACGCGTCCACCCCCAGTCCAAGGTCGAGCTCGCGGGGATCGACCCGGCGCTCAGCCTCACCACCTTCTACGCGCGAGACCCCGAATTACGGGATCGCTGGCGAGCGAAGCTCGGCGAGGGATTCTATCACGGCTGGATCGCGGGCGCGGTGCCCCCGGAAGCGATCGCACCGGTGGGGGTCGCCGTCGCCGATCTGGTCGCGCGGCTTAGGACCCGGGCGGAGGGCGAACCGGAGTCTGCCCTTCACGTGGCCGTGAGCCATGACGTGTTCGTCACGGCCATCCGCGAAGTGCTCTTCGGGCCGTGGCTCGGAGCGCAGCCGCCCGTCGGCTTCCTCGAGGGCGTCCTCCTGACGTGGGACCCGACGGGTCCGGCGACGGCGCGCTGGCGCGACAAGGTCTCGGATCTTTCCAAGCTGCGGGGCTGAGGATGGGCCCTCGGCGCGCCGCGGAGCGGCCCGCGCCCGGAGACGATCGCATTACTTTCGCCGATAGCCGTAAGTAAGTTGGGTGCTTCGAATCATTTACCGTCCATGACGCGTCGGAAGATCCGGATTGCGCACTGTTACCGTTGCATCTACACGTGGCGAATGCGCAATCGGCTGCCGCGGATGTGTCCCCGGTGCAAGTCCCAGCTCTGGAACGTCCCGAAGCTGCGGCCCATCCGGGCGGGTGTCGGACTGGGCGTGGAGGCCATCGTCGGCCCGCATCGGTCTCAGATCCGCCGCCTCGCTCGACGGTACGGCGCCACGAATCTTCGCGTCTTCGGGTCGGTACGTCGCGGCGAGGCGGACTCGGACAGCGACCTCGACCTGTTGGTCGATTGGAAGGAAGGGGCGTCCCTGCTGCAGAGCGCCGGGTTTCGCGTGGCGTTGCAGGAGCTCCTGCATCGTAGGGTCGACACGGTCGAAGAGCGCTTCCTGCACTGGGCGCTTCGACCCCAGGTGTTGGCCGAGGCGGTCCCGCTCTGACGCGGTCGACCGCCGACCGTCGCGTACTCGTCGACGACATGCTGCAGTACTGCGCGACGATCGCCCACTGGGTCGAGAAGGGCCACGACGTGTTTCGGGATCCCGAAACGGGCGCGCAGGCGACGATCGAGCGACAGTTCGAGCAGTTCGAGGAGGCGGCGAATGCCTTGGGGGCGGCGTTTCAGAAGGCCCACCCTTCCATCCCGTGGGCCGTTCTCTACGAGATTCGAAACGACCTGTCCCACCCGTACCAGCGCGCGTACGACCCGGAAAGGCTCTGGAGGTTCGCGTCCGGCGAACTCCCTCGGCTCGCTCGCCGGCTCCGTTCGGTCAAGCGCGCCGGGCTCGAACGATAGGGCTCGACGGCGTCCTCCCAGATCCCGGCCGGCCCGATTCCGGCGCCCTACGGCCCGGGACCCTCGGGACGGGCCCTTCCCGTCCCTTGCTTCCTCACGGCCCCGCCCGCGCGGGTGCCGAAGACGGGACTGGCGACCACCCGGCCCTCGCGTGGGGAGCTTCTCCGGTGAGCAACGGTCCCGCGGGAAGCGGCCCGCGGTACGAACCGGGCGGGTCCCGAGCGCAGCGGACCGCGACTGCTCGGGGCAAGATCCGAGCCGCCTCGGAAGCGAGTTCGCGCACGGCCGCTGGCCGCGCGTGAAGGCCCCGCTCGGGCGGCTACGACGCTTCGGCGACCCTACGTTGGACGCGGAGCGCCGAGAGAGTGATCCATTTGCTGGGTCTACCGGCCCGCTCCAAGGACCAGGGCCGGATCTCCCTCCCCTCGTAGTCCTTCTGGAGCCCTCCCTCCACGTCGGGGTGGACGGCGTCGAGCGCCCACCGTCCGTCGGGCCGGCGCTTCTCGGCGAGGACCCTCAGGGCGGGTCGCAGGCGCCGGTCCTGCGAGTACCCCAGGCCGGTCACCACGTCCAAGCCGACCAGGACGTCGTAGAAGTAGTGCGTAGGGTAGTGGAACCGGAACCACGGCTCGTACCGTTCACCCTCGCGGAGGAGGCTCCGTTCGAGGTAGAACTCGACCCCCCGCTCGAGCGCGGCCTCCATCTTCCTCGAGCGCTTCGGTTTAGGGACCGACGAGAAGGCCGCCAGCGCCTCCCAGCAGTCGAGCGTCCCCGGCCGGTCCGGAGCGCAGTTCCATCCGCCGTCCTCGCGCTGGTCCTCGATGAGCCAGTCGTAGAGCTTCCGGACGCGGCGATCCTCCCCGTAGCCGAAGCGGGTCAGCATCCGGGCGAGGTTCCCCACCGCGCAGACCTCCTCGGTGTAGAAATTGAACGGGGAGGAGAGTCGGAGCTTGTAGCGGAACAACAACTCCGCCGTCCTCCGGATCCGGGGCTCCCGCGCCGTGAGCCCCAGGTCGGCGAGGACCAGGGCGGGCCACATCGTCGAGCGGAACTGGGGGAACTGCAGGAAGCGGGTCCAGCCCCGGAGGTCGGTCGGTTCCCGGGCCTCCCAGTGTCCCTTGGGCTTCTGACGCCTCAGCAGCTGCGCGGCCCAGCCGACCTTCGGGATCCTCGATCGGGCGCGTCGGACCTCGGGATCCTCCTCCCTCCGACCAAGCAGATCGACCAGGGTGAAGTACCGGACCGCCGGCTGCCCGTCCTCGAGGAGCCAATCGAAGGTCGACCGATCCCGCCCTGGGCTCTCCGGGTCGCTCGGGCGCGTCATTTCTACCGGGTCGACGACCTCGGCGCCCGACCGGTGAGCGACGAATAATGGTTTCCGGGCCCCGCGGAGCGCGGCGGAGGACTCCCCGCGGGTCGGACCCCGGTGGGGGGGCCCGCCCGCCGCGCGGGCAACGCCGGCCTCGTCAGGCGGACCGGGAGGCGCCAGCGGCCAGCCGGCGCTTTTCGGCGAACGCCCGGACGGCGGGGGCATCGTCCCGGAACTCGTGCTCGAGGAACTCCCGCGCCGCCGCCTCCACCTGGTCGGCCGGCAGGCTCTTCGAGGTGAACTCCCCGTAGACGTCGATCCGGGTCTTCTCCCCCTGCGGAGTGTAGACGTAGGTCATCTTCGAGCCGGCGAGCACGCCGTCGAGCCACTCGGTGACCACGGAGATCGGTGGGAACATCGAGATCCGCATCCGGTCCGGCGCCCACTGGCCGCGCAGCAGCCGCTCGGAGGCGTAGATGATCGTGATCTCGGAGACCTTCTCGAACTTCGGGTTCCGGGTGGTCTTGTGGGCGCGGTCGTGGCCCTCGCCCCCGAAGATGTACTCCCAGACCACATCGATCGGCGCGTCGAACGTGCTTCCCTCGTCTTTCAGGTAGACCATACCGGTGCCTCCGCTACCGGGAGCGCGTAGGGGAGTCGCTCTATATCTTCGGGTAGGCGAATCGAAGTAGGGCGTTCGTGGTGTCGGTTCCCTGAATTCTTCACCCACCTCTTCCCGAAATTTTTCACCCACCCCTGATCGCCGGCGGGGGTCACCGTGACCCCGATGTACGCCCCGGCGGCTCACTCGCCTCCGACGGGTGGGTTGCCGGTGCTGGACGAACTGAAGCGCCACGAGATCGCGGTCCTCTACGACGCCGGGTTCTCGATTCGTCAGGT
>JASHVI010000027.1 GCA_030039525.1 Thermoplasmata archaeon | reverse complement strand
CCGTCTGGATGCTCTCCGAGGGGATCTCCTCCAAGGAGGAGATCGACGCCGCCTACCGGCTCGGGTTCGGGCACCCGATGGGGCCCTTCGAGCTCCTCGACCTCGTCGGCCTCGACACCGCCGTCGCCATCCTCGACGTCCTCTGGGACGGCTTCCGCGACCCGAAGTACCGGGCCTGCCCGATGCTCCGCTCGATGGTCGCCGCCGGGGAGCTCGGGCGTAAGAGCGGCCGGGGCTTCTACGAGTACCCGCCGAAGGGAGCCGCGTGACGACCGCCGCGGAGCTCGAGGACCTCGCGCTCCTCCTCTTCGTCGCCCTCGTTCCGGCGCTCGTCTACCTGATCTGGGTCCGGGGGACGGAGCGGTACCAGCAGGAGCCGTGGGGGCGCCTCCTCGGCGGCTTCGCGTGGGGGGCCTTCATCGCGACGATCGTCGCCGCGATCATCGAGCTCCTCCTGGTCGCCGCGGGGACGGCCGTCTCCCAGGCGGTCCCGGCCCCGGAGTTCACCTTCCTCAACCCCTCCTCGCCCTGGAACACGTTCTTCCTCGTCCTCGTCATCGCCCCCTTCACCGAGGAGGGGCTGAAGGGGCTCGGCGCGATCCGATCGGTCGGGCCGATCCGCGCCCTCGCCGACGGCCCGGTGGTCGGCGCCTCGGTCGGCCTCGGCTTCGGCTTCTTCGAGACCTTCCTGTACGGCCTCAGCGCCTTCCTGGTCGGCGGCCTCGCCGCCGGGATCCTCCTCATCCTGATCCGCTCGGTCTCGAGCGTCCTGCTGCACGGGAGCTCGACGGCGATGTTCGGCTACGGCTACGCGCGGAGCAACTACGGCCGGGGCGGGAGCTTCACGGGGGCCTACTACCTCCTCGCCGTCTCGATGCACGCGAGCTTCAACCTGCTCGCGTCGCTCTCCTCGCTGCTCCCGCTCATCGGCATCACCTTCCTCAGCGCGGACGCGGCCTCCGGCATCGGGCTCCTCCTCGCGGTCGCGTTCGCGCTGCTCGCCTTCCAGCACGTCCGCACGCTGATCCTGCGCTCGAGCTTCCCGGGCGCCGACGGCATCCACCCGCAGTATCAGCCCCCTCCGGCGCGCCGGCAGACCCCCTAGGGCAGGCTCCCGCCCGGTAGAGTTCAAGCGGACCTTGCCCTTCGTCGGGCCGTGCCGGTCCGCGGGATCGAGTGGGGCGACTTCGAGGGGCTCTACGCGCTCCGGATGAAGCGCTACGACCAGATCGCCGAAGACCCGGACTTCGGCATGTTCTCCCTACCGAAGCGGCCGACACCGGCCGAGTACGCGATCAGCTTCGGGGAGCTCCACCGCGACCTCCTCGAGGGGCGCGGCGTGTGCTCCGTCGCGATCGAGGAGGGGCGTCTGGTGGGCTCCTGTTCGGTCCGACGCCACGGCAACTACCTCGAGACGCGGCACGTAGGGGACCTCGGCGTCGAGGTCCTCCCGGAGTTCCGGGACCGGGGCCTCGGGAAGGCCCTGATCACCCACGCCCTCGCCGCGTGCCAGGGACGGTTCGAAGAGGTCCACCTCGAGGTCATCCCGAGGAACCCGCGGGCCCGCCACGTCTACGAATCGCTCGGCTTCGAGGTCTACGGTACCGCGCCGCGGGGGTTCCAGCGGGGCGGAGCCTACCAGGACTTCATCCTGATGCGAAAGCGGGTCCCCGGGGCCGGCGAAGGGGCCTAGAAGATTCTATTCAGGGTCCGCCGGGAGGCGCGGCGCGGGACCGGGAGCCCGAATCGTCGGAGCGGTTCCACATCGCGTCGCCCATCGTCTGGTAGATCGCCTCGGCGCCGGGGTGCTCGGTCGGCGGTCCGGATCGGACCACGTCCCGGATCCGGGACTTCTTCAGCAGCCAGTAGTGGATCCGCCAGGTCTTCCCGCGCGAGACGGTCGCGTCCTCCTCCTCGCTCGTGAGGAGCCCCTCCTCCTCGAGCTGGTAGAAGTGGTCCCGGTCCTCGCTGTTCAACTTGTTGTCGAGGACCGTGTCCTCGACGCCGAAGTACCCGAGGACCATGCGGGCCGTCGGGCGCGCCTCGGCCTCTGTCATCTTGCCGTGCGCGACGAGCGTCCGCTCGATCGCGCGGGTGAGCTCCTCCTCCGTGATCGCGTCCACGGCCCCTCGAGCGAGACCCGGGGTGCGGGTAAACTCTTCGTCAGGTCCAAGCGGGTTCTCGGGACCGGGGGTCGCCTACTCCCGACGCCTCATTAGGGGGGCCGGTTCGCACCCCCCGGAATGGCCGGGGCCTCGCCGACCTTCGAGCTCGACGGACCGGCGCTCGACGCGGCCCGGCGCGCCGCGGAGCGTCCGCTCTGCGAGGAGTGCCTGGGGCGCGTCTTCGGCCGTCGGGGGCGCGGGCTCACCAACCCCGAGCGGGCGGAGCGGCTCCGGGCTCAACTCGGGGCCTCTTCGAGCCCCCCCGGCCCCTGCGAGGTCTGCGGCGGCGCTTTCGATCGCTGGCCGAGCTGGCTCGAGCGGGGCCAGAAGGCCGTCGAGGGCTGGGAGTTCGAGCGGTTCTCCTGCGGCTCGCGCTGGGACCCGGAGATCCTCGCCAAGGAGGAGGCGGTCTGGCGGGAGGTCGGGAGCTCGGAGGGGGAGAGCGCCCGCTCGGCCTTCAACCGGGAGTGGGGGAAGCGACTCCAGAAGGGCTGGGGACGGACCGCCGACCCGAAGGACCCCGAGGTCGTGCTGCTGGCGGACGTCCTGATGGGCCGTGTCGAGGTCACCGTCCTCCCGGTGTACTTCGAGGGGCGGTACCGGAAGCTCGACCGGACGCTCCCGCAGACCCGGTGGCCCTGCCGACGCTGCCGGGGCCGGGGCTGCGACCGGTGCGGCGGCACCGGCAAGACCTACTCGGAGAGCGTCGAGGAGCTCGTCGCCGCCCCCCTGCTCGCCGCGACCGGGGGCGAAGGGACCCGGTTCCACGGGATGGGCCGCGAGGACATCGACGCCCGCATGCTCGGCGACGGGCGACCGTTCGTGCTGGAGATCCTGCGCCCCCGGCGTCGATCGGCGGACCTCACCGCGGCCGGGGCCGAGATCGGGCGGGCCTCCGGGGGTCGCGTCGAGGTCCTCGGCCTTTCCCGGGCCGACGCGGCGGCGGTGCTCCGCGTGAAGGAGGCCTCCCCCGAGAAGAGCTACCGAGTCGTCGTCACCGGCGCCGTCGAGGAGGAAAAGGTTAAGGAGGCCCTATCGGTCGTCGCCGACCGGGCCATCGCCCAGCGCACCCCGACGCGCGTGGCGCACCGGCGGTCCGACCGCGTACGCACGCGTCGGATCCGCTCCGCGACGCTCGTCGAGGCCTCCGAGGGGCGGTTCGCGCTCGACCTGCGCGCCGAAGCCGGCACGTACATCAAGGAGTGGGTGGAGGGAGATGGAGGGCGGACGGAACCGAGCCTCTCGGCCCTCCTCGGCGTCCCGCTCCGGGTCGAGGCGCTCGACGTCCTCGCGATCCACGACCGGGAGGTCTAGTGCATGGTGAAGTCGTCTAAGGGCTCCCGCTCCCGGACGCGCGGCGTGCTCACGAAGAAGGCCCGCGACCGGGGCCTACCGCCGGTGACCCGCTTCCTCCGGCAGTTCGAGGTCGGGGACAAGGTCATCGTCAAGCTGGAGGCCTCCGACCCGCACGGCCAGCCCCACCCCCGGTACCAGGGCAAGGTCTGCACCGTCGTCGCCCGCGTGGGCCGGGCCTACCGGATCCAGTTCCGGGACGGCGGCAAACTGAAGGAGCTGATCGCCACCCCGATCCACCTCCTGCCGACGGGCGCCCGGGGGAGCGTTTAGGCCATGCCCGACCCGGTCCCGCTCTCCGAGGTCCGTCGGATGCTGAACGCCGAGGCGGCGGTCCGGCCGCTCCCGCGCGAGGCGATGCTCGCCCAGCAGCACACCGAGGCCTTCGGGCGGGCCGAACCCGCCGACATCACGAAGCTCATCGCGGAGCTCCGCACGCTCCCCTTCGTCGACGCGGCGCTCGCGATCAAGCTCGCCGACATCCAGCCGCAGTGGCCGGAGGAGATCCGGCTGCTCTTCTCGAAGGAGCGCGTCGTCCTCGA
>JASHVI010000213.1 GCA_030039525.1 Thermoplasmata archaeon | reverse complement strand
CGGTCGAGCGACGGGAGATCCCGGTCGCGCCGCCCCGGGGCGGGCCGCGCCTCCTCGCGCGGGGGGCCGAGGGCGACGCCGCGGACGGCGACCTCGACGCGGCCCGGCTCGTCGTCACCGTCGGCATGGGCGTCGGCGGCCCCGACGCGATCGAGCGCGTCCGGCCGATCGTCCGGGGGTGGGGGGCGGCGCTCGGGGGAACGCGTCGCGTGGTCGACGCCGGCTGGCTGCCCAATGCCCGGCAGGTCGGGCTGACCGGCCGCTCCCTCGCCCCCGCGCTCGCGATCCTGCTCGGCGTCGGCAAGGCGACGAACCACGTCGTCGGGCTGCGTCGGGCCCGCCGGATCCTGGCCGTGAACCCGGACCCGGAGGCGCCGGTGTTCCGCTACGCCGACGTCGGGATCGTCGCGCGGTACGAGGAGGTCCTTCCGGCGCTCGACCGCGCCCTCAGGGCCGCGGGCTGGGTCGCGACGCCGCGCGCGGACCCTTGAGCCCCTCGGCCTCCTCGGCGGCGGCGAGGCAGGGCAACAGGTCCTCGGCCGTCGCCCGGGCGCTCGCCGCGCTGGGCGCCGCGAGCTCGAGGAGAAGGACCGAGCCCTCGACCCGGGAGGAGAGTCCGGGCGGCTCGTCCGCCACGAGCGCCCGGCGCACCCGCTCGGCCCGCTCCGGCGAGCCGTAGTCGCGGCGGAGCGTCAGCCGGATCCGTGCCCGCCCTTCGATGCCGTGCTCTTCGATGGGCTCCCCCGGCCCCGCGCCCCGGGGCCCTTGCTGAGCGCCCCGGTCTCGGTCGGCGCGGTGCGCGTCCGACGGGCGACCTCGGCCTCGGCCCGCTCCTGCAGGTGGTCGAGCACCGACGGCCAGGCGGTGCCGTCGGTCCGGGCCTTGCTCTCGAAGTTGCTCTCGTTCAGGAACTTCGTGAAGGCGCTCTGCGAGGCGGCGTCCCAGACGCCGTGGGCCCGCCCGCCGTAGAAGCCGAGGATCCCCAGGTGGTGCTGGACGACCCGGGCGACGTCCCCGGTGATCGGCACGAGGGAGCTCGGGTCCTCCCGAGAGAGGAGCGTCACGTCGTAGAGCTTGAAGACCCGCTGGAGCTCCTCGATCGGCGACGGGTGGTCGTCGACCCGGATGTCGACCCAGCGGTCCGAGCCGCGGTCGTAGCCCCCCTCGGCGCGCACGATCAGCATCGCGGCCGACTGCATCCCGCGCCGGTCCCCCCCCTCCCGCTGGCCGGCGGAGAGGGCCGCGAAGAGCCGCTCCGGGAGGTCCCCCGGGGTGGACTCGTACGCCTTCGCCATCGCCGAGACGACGCTCTCGCCGAAGAGGATGTTCCCCTGGCAGGCGAAGCCGTCCCCGACGACGTGCCCGGCCCACTCGAAGCACTCCTTCCCGGTGAAGGCGGCCGCCCCGCCCTTCGCGTCGACGACCCCGAGCTGGCGCTCTTCGCGCCGGGCGTCGGCCTGCGTGAGCTTCCGGACGACCTCGACCGCCGGGCGCCCCTCGCCGAGCAGCTTCAGGCCCTCCGGGCCGTAGGCGACGTTCGCCGCCGCCTGGGTCGCGAGGGCCCCGACGCCCGCGGTGGCCCACGGGACCACGGAGCCGACGGCGATGAACTTCGACTGGACCGCGACGCCCCAGGTGCCCCGCGCCGGATCGTGGGCGACGATCGAGAACGTCCCGAACCGCGGAGGCCGGTACGGCATCCTCGCGGCAGTCCCGGCAGGGGGCATAAGCGGTTCGTGACGGCCCGGCTACTCCCGCTCGAGGAGGGCGTGCGCCCGGTCGGCCTCGGCCCGGGCGGCCGCCCGGTCCCCCCGTTCGTAGGCCCGGTGCGCCGCGGCGAGCAGCGCCTGGGCCTCCGAGACGTCGCGTCCGTGGGAGGCCCGGACCGCCGCGAGGCGGACGAGGAGGCGTAGCCGGTTCGCGAGCGGCTCCTCCTCCGGGCCCGGAGGGGCCTCCCGGCCGCCGATCGGCGTGTACGCGACGAGGCCCCTCGGCCGCTCGACGACCTCGGTCTCGTCCCGGGCCCGGTCGAGCTCCGCGTCGATCCCGAGGAGCCCGGACTCGGCCTCGTCGAGCGCGCCCCGCTGCCACGCCTCCCGGGCGCCCGTCCAGCGGGGCCGGAGCCTCGCCTTCAGCGCGTCCGAGGGATCGAGGGCGTCGATCCGGATTCGGACCCCCTCGAGGTACCCCTCGAGCTCCTCCCGACGGGCGGCGCGGCCCATCGGAGGCTCAGGTCGCGGAGGTCGGGGCCTTCGGACCCTTCGTCGACGTGGGCATCGGGACCCGCTCGCGGATCGACCGCCAGATCCCGTCGACCGCGAGCCAGTAGGCCGCGGAGCCGCCCTCGACGGCGAAGCGCCGGCGGGCCTCCTCGAGGCCCGCGCCGAGGTCCTCGGAGGGGATCCCGTGACCCTGCGCCCAGGTGACGCTCGCCTCGGCGAGCTTCAGCTGGAGCTCGGCCCACCGGTGGATCTTCTTGCCCTCGCGTTCGGCCGGGGAGAGGGCGTGCTCGGGGTCCCAGTTCGGGGGGACCGGCGGGAGGATCTCCTGCCGAAGGCCCCGGAACGGCGGGGGGAGCGTCGGCCACCGGGGCTCCGCGAACCTAACCGCCAGCTGGTCGAGCGCCGACTCGGCGTGCGGCAGGTCGCCGGAGGCGTAGGCGGCCTCGGCGCTCTCCAGGGGCTTCACGAGCTCGCCGGCGGGGGCGCCGCGCCAGAGGTCGAGGTGGAGCGCGATGCGCGAGGGGGCGAGCCGCCGGAGGATCCGCTCCTCCGGGGTGCCCGAGACCGGGGGCGGCGGGGGCGGGGCTCCCGTCTCCGGCGGGCGGTTCGGGGCCCCGGGCATGGCTAGAGGAACTCCGCGAACTCCTTCGTGACCTCCGGGTACTTGTCCCGGACGGCCTTCAGGATGTTGTGGACGGTGAGCTTCTCGAGCTTGACGCCCTGCAGGGCGTCGACGACCTTGTTGAAGGTCTCGTCGGAGAGGGAGCAGAGCTTCTCCTTCGCGAGCCAGTTCCGGTAGAGCTTCTCCTCGAGGCGGGCCCGCCAGTCCTTCTCGTAGCCCTGGAAGAACTCCTTGGTCGGCGTGCCGAGGGCGACGGCCCGGGCCGCGTACTCGCCGCAGATCTTCCCCGCGATGCAGCCGTTGGCGATCCCCCCGCCGGTCAGCGGGTCGATCATCCGGGCCGCGTCGCCGACGAGCAGGAAGCCGTCCGTGGAGGTCGTCTTCATCGGCGCGGAGATCGAGACGCCGCCGCCGACGATGTCGATCCGCTTCCCCTTCGAGTAGGCCGGGTGCTTCGAGATCCAGTCGTCGAGGTACTGCCGGGCCTCGGCCATCCCCTTGATCTTCGAGAGCTGGACGCCGATCCCGACGTTGGCGAGGCCCTCGGCCTTCGGGAAGACCCAGACGTAGCCGCCCGGTGTGACCTTGCCGAGGTAGAAGTCGCAGTAGCGGACGTCGCAGTCGACGTTCGTCATGCGGTACTGCAGGCAGGAGTCCATGTCGCGCAGCGCGAGGTTGGTCGGCAGCCCGGCCCACCGGCCGATCTGGGACTCGAAGCCGTCGGCCCCGATCGTCACGGTCGCGTCGATGTCGAAGGCCTCCCCGGAGCGCTTCGCTTTCACGCCGACGATCCGGCCGTTCTCCCGTCGGATGGCCGTCGCGGCCGTCTTCAGTAGGACGTCCGTCCCCGCGTTGGCGGCGTCGATCGCGAGCGCCTTGTCGAAGCCGTCGCGCTCGACGACGTAGCCGACCTCGTTCCCGGCGTTCTTCTCGTTGATCTCGAGGCACTTCTCGTTCGGGGCGTAGATCCGGGCCCCCTCGACCTCGACGTTGATCCATTTCGAGGAGGGCGTGATCCCGACCTCCGGGAGCCAGCTCTTGGAGATCCCCTCCCCGCAGCGGACCGGGCTCCCAATCTCCTGGCGCTTCTCGATCAGCAGGACCTTCGCCCCGCTCTTCGCCGCCCACTTGGCGGCCATGCTGCCGGCCGGGCCCGCGCCGACGACCAGCACGTCGGTCTTCAGGTTCTCCACGTTCCGGGCCCCCGGCGCCGGACTAGCCGATCTCGATCGCCCCGACCGGGCAGGCCTTGACGCAGATCTCGCACCGCGTGCAGACCTTCTCGTCGAACGTGATCCGGGTCTCGTCGAGGTAGACGCAGTTGAGCGGGCAGACCCCGACGCAGGCCCCGCAGTAGATGCACAGCTGGCCGCTGGACTCGATGTGCAGGTGCTTCTTGCTCACCATTCGGCGGCTCGCCCCTTCACCGGAACGGACGCTCTTAAAGTCCGTCGAAGGCAGGAAGTACCCCCCGAGGGGGCCGACCGGTCCTAACGGCGGGGCCCTCCCCGTCCGACGTCGATCCAGGTCATGTCCGGAGAGCGTCGGTCCTGCTGCCAGAGGGCCCCGATGAGCTCGCCCAGGTGGTGGGCCTCCTCGAAGCTGGTCTGCAGCACGGCATCGCCGACGGTGTAGCGCCCGGGCATCCACGGCGCCTGGACCCGACGGGCGAGGGAGCGGTCCGTGGCCTGCTCCGCGAACCGCTCCAGCCCCTGCCAGACCTCGGACGAGTAGCGCCGGAAGCCGGCCCAGTCGGAGGGATGACGGCGGGGTTCGGCATGGGTCCGTACGAACTCGGCCGTCCGCCCCGGAACGACGTAGACCAGCCAGGCCTCGTGGACGTTCAGGACGTGCACGAGGGTGGCGAAGTAGGAGAGGTGCCCGATGCCCCGGTCCTCGAAGGCCCCCCGCTTCGGGAGACGCCGGATGCGGCGCTCGAAGCGCTCGAAAACGGCCCGGTCGTAGACGAGGATCCGTCGTGCGGTGTCGGCCGAGATCGGTGTGCCCCGTCCCCCCATCGCCCGACGGTGCCAGACAGCTTTGGGAACTTATTTCGACACCCGTCGAACCCGACGGGCCGTCGTCACGTTTCCCTCCCTCTCCTTCCGCTCCGCCCGTGCCCGTCCCAGTCCCTGGAACGGGTAGCGGGGCCTCACCGCATCATGGGAGAGGGCGTCGAGGTCAAGCTCTAGACCTCCGAGCTCCGCGGTCTCGCGCAGAGCGATCCTTCCGACATTCGCCCCCGCGTTCAGTTGGCGGTCCAACCGCCAGCCGCACGCGACGCACTCGAAGGTCGGCCCCATCCTACTTCGGGGACCGTTGTATACCCCACACTTCGGACAGCTGACTGAAGTTCGATAGGGATCGACCCAGATGACCGGGACGCCGCA
>JASHVI010000026.1 GCA_030039525.1 Thermoplasmata archaeon | reverse complement strand
CCCTCTCCTTCCTCCTCGAGGGGATCCGGCGGGGCGAGGAGGTGCTGCTCGTCGCCGTCGACGAGCCGCCGAGCGAGATCCTCGAGAACGTCCGCTCCTTCGGCTGGGACCTCTCGGCGGTGCGGACCCTCGACGCGAATCCGGGGACGAAGGCGATCAAGCGGATGGGCGACGTTCAGGAGATCCGCGCCCTGACCGATCTGAAGGCGATGCGGGACCTCGGCGACGAGCACCGGCGCGCGCAGGACACCGACGACATCTCGATCCAGTCGATCCACCTGAAGCTCCGCCAGCAGATGGCGTCGCGGAACTTCGAGCGCGTCGCCGTCGACTCCATCACCTCCATCCGGCGGTTCGCGGTGAAGGCCTCGGTCGACCCGCAGGCCGAGCGCACGGAGGTCCAGTCGCTCCTGCGGTTCCTGAGCGAGCGGGAGGCGACGACGCTCCTCACCGGCACCCCCGGGGACCCGAGGCTGCTCGGCGCGGAGGAGATCCTCGTCCGCGGCGAGATCCTCCTCACGCGCAAGTGGGCGGGGGACCGCTCCGTGCGCCAGATCAAGGTCGTCCGCATCCGGGGCAGCGCCCACGACCCGGAGCGGCGGCCCTTCGCGATCACCAACGCCGGGTTCGTCGTCGGCTGAGCCCTACGGACCCCCGGCGCCGAGCCGGCGGTACAGGGCCACGTGGCGCTCGACGACGGAGCTCCAGGAGAACTCCGAGATCGCGCGGGCCCGGGCCGCGGCCGACATCCGGCCGCGGAGGGTCTCGTCCCCCGCGAGCTCGAGCGCTCGGGCCCTCAGGAACTCTGCCAGCGCCTGACCTTCGGTGCCGGGCGGGGCGCTCCAACCGCTGACCCCCTCCTCCGCGAGTCCGGCCACCGGCTCGGCGCCGAGGACCGGGAGTCCGGCCGCGAGACCCTGCAGCACCACGCCGGCGAGCAGCTCGACGCGGCTGGGGTGGACGAGGAAGTCCGCCTGGGCGTACTCGCGCCGGAGCCGTTCGTCGTCCACCTCCCCCGTGAGCTCGACGGCGTCGCCCGAGCTCCGAACCCGCTCCGCGTACGGCGGGTCGGGTATCGGCCCGACCAGCCGCAGGCGGATCCCGGTGCCCCGAAGCGCGGCCGCCGCGACCTCCCAACGCTTGAACGGGGCGACGAGCCCGACGCCGAGCGCGGTGCGGCCGTTCCGCGCGCCGGGCTCCGGGCGGAACCGCTCCGCGTCGACGCCGATGGGGATCTGCACGAGCTCCGCGGGTGGCCGCGGGACCGCGGCCCGCATCGCGCGCTCGAGGGTGTCCGTGAGAGCGACCGTCGCCGCCGACCGGTGCACCGCCCGGCGCTCGAGGAAGTAGCCCCACCTCTCCCCGAGCCGGTGACGCTCGAACCAGTGTCGGGAGTGGGAGGTGTAGACGTACGGACGCCCGGAGAGCGCGAGGCGGTTGGCGACGACGGGCGTGCTCGCGTGGAGCACGTCGTACCGTTCCTGGCGGAGGAGCACCGGCAACTCTCGCGCGAACCAGTACTCGTCGATCGAGCGCCGGCGCCGGACCCGGTTGAGGATGACCGGCTCGTGACCGGCCGTTTCGAGCGCCCGGGCGTACTCGGCGAGGGTCCGCTCGACGCCGCCGTACCCCGTCGGGGGGATCGGCTGGATCCCGGTCCCGACGAGCAGGACGCGCACGGGACCCGGGACGCGGGCCCGGGGTAATGAGCCCGCCGCCGCGGCGCGCGGCCGGCCTCAGTCGTTAAGGACCTCGCCGCCCTGGCTGAGGATCGCCGCGACCTCCGGCCGCAGGATCTCGCTCGGCAGCGGCTCGCCGGCCTTCAGCTTCTGGCGGATCAGCGTCTGCGCCGTGCTGACCCGCTCGCTCGGCGGGTGGGCGCAGGTCTTCTCGGTCGCCATCCAGCGGCAGCGGCGGCAGAAGAACGTCTCGCCGTACCGGAGCGGCACGACGTCGATGGGGAGCTCGTCGAAGATCCGGTGGCAGGCGAACGGGTCGTAGAACTTCCCGACGCCGGCCTGGTCGCGCCCGACGATGTACCGGTCGCAGCCGTAGTTCTTCCGGACGATGGCGTAGAAGAGCGCGGCGTTCGGCCCCGCGTAGCGCATCGTGACGGTGAGCGAGCTCAGCAGCACCCGGTCCTTCGGGTAGTAGTGCTCGACGAGCGCCTTGTAGCTCGCGAGGATGACCTCGGGCTTGTAGTCGCCCTTCTTGAGGCGCCCGACGACCGGGTGGATGAAGAGGCCGTCCACGTCCTCGCGGTCGAGCGTGACCCGCTGGAGGTACTCGTGGGCCGTGTGCGGGGGGTTCCGGCACTGGTAGGCGGAGACGCGCTTCCAGCCCCGCCGCGCGAACTCCTCCCGGGTCTCCGCCGGCGTGAGCTCGAAGCGGCCGGTCGGTAGGTCGAGGCGCCGGAGCAGCTCGACCTTCCCCGCCACGGCCCGCGGACCGGCGGCGAGGAGGTCGGCGACGTTCGGGTGGGCCGGGTCCTTCGTGAGGAAGGCCCGCTCGGCGAACTCGCCCTTGTCGTACCCGAAGATCTCCGAGACGGTGAGGAGCGCGAGCGGCTCGGGGCTCCCGTCGCTGAGGGCCAGCACGTCGCCGGGCCGGGCCCCCTCCAGGACGGAGGCGTCCCGCGGATCGGAGGGGGCGAAGAGGATCGGCAGGGTGAACGGGAGGTCGTTGGGGAGCCGTCGGGTCCTCAGCACCGCGCGGAAGGTCGAGGAGTCCATGAACCCCTCGAGCGGAGAGTAGGCCCCGATCCCGATCTTCTCGGCGTCGTAGACCTGGTCGACCGGCGGATGGAGCGTCGGCAGCTCGCGCGCCTCCGCGCGGCGCCGCTCGAGCACCGGACCCTTGAGGAGGGTGTCGACGAGGC
>JASHVI010000212.1 GCA_030039525.1 Thermoplasmata archaeon | reverse complement strand
CCGCCCTGGTCGGAGAGCCCGCCCTCCGCCGGGCCGCCTCCCGGGGCCTCGGGCGGAAGTCCTCCGAGCTAGCGGCGCCAGGGCCGGTGGCACACCCCCCCTCGGGGGGCACCGACGGTCGGGCGGGAATGTCGTAGGAGGATGGGACGCCCGTCCGGTCTGGGGAGATCCGGGCCACGGACCGAGGGAGGGCCACTCGCGTCCGTAGAACGGTTCATAAACGTATCCCCGCAATACATGGCTACGGTAGCGGCGCCCGGGCGGCGCCGGTCCGTCCTTGAGCTACACGCAGCGCCTGCCCGCAGAGCTCCGGGAGTTCCTCTCCCTTCCGGGACCGCAGTCGCTGCTCGTCCGCGGTCCCCCCGGCTCCGGCAAGACGACGCTCTGCCTCGCCTTGCTCGAGGCGGCGATCGGCCACCGGATGCTCCTCACCAGCCGGGTCTCCCAGGCGGAGCTCCAGCGGGGCTTCCCGTGGCTGGGCGAGAACGGCAGCTCGCAGATCCAGATCGTCGACACCGCCGACCTCGACGCGAACCTGCGCGAGATCGCCCGCTCCGCGTCGGAGACGCTCACGCAGGTGCGGGGCTCCCCGTCGGAGCGCCGGGAGCTCACGGAGTTCCTCTGGCTGCCGTCGCCGGTCCAGGAGGCCTGGTCGAGGCTGCCGAGGGACTCGGCCTCGATCGTCGTGATCGACTCCTGGGACGCGCTCATCGAGTCGTACCTCGGCGGCTTCGGGCCGAAGGCCGAGGAGCTCCCGGACCGGGCCGAGATCGAGCGGATCCTCCTCCGCCAGCTCGGCAAGGGCCGCTCCCACGTGGTGATCGTCCTGGAGCGGCGCGAGGAGAGCCAGCTCGACTACCTCGTCAACGGGGTGATCGTGACGCAGCGCGAGCAGAACAACGACCGGCTCGAGCGCTGGCTCCAGCTGCCGAAGCTCCGGGGGATCCGGATCGCGAACGCGTTCTACCCGTACACCGTCGAGTCAGCCCGGTTCCAGTGCATCGAGCCGATGCGGACCTACGCCGACCTGCATCGGGGCCGGTTCGAGCCCGAGCCGGACCCGATGCCGGGGCACATCTGGCCGGGATCCCAGGCCTTCGCCGAGAACTTCGGGCGCCTCCCCGTCGGCAAGACCAGCCTCTTCGAGACCGACACCGAGGTGCAGGACCAGGTCGTCCAGGTCCTGCTCGCGCCGATCGTCGCCGCCGTCGTCGAGTCCCGGGGTCGCGCCCTCCTGATCCCCTCCCCCTCGCTCTCGGCCCGGGAGCTCTGGGACTCGCTCCGGGGGACCGCGCCCCGGGGCCGCCTCGAGCACGGACTCCGCGTCGTCGATGTCACCGGGCAGATGGCGAGCGCGGCCGCCACCTCGCTCCCCGAGTTCGCCCCGATGGTCCTGCCGCTCCGGGCCCTCCTTCCGAGCTCCGCGCCGCCCGACGCCGGCGGGGCCCCGACCGACTCCGAGGTCCGCCGCTTCCTCAACTCCGCCGGGCCCGCCGGCGGCCCGGTGCTCGCCGCCGGCTACGCGACCGGCCTCGCCGCCCTCGCCGCCGCGCTCCGCATCCCGCTCACGAGCGACCAGATCGAGAGCTTCCCCGCCCTCGCCCAGACGATGCTCGGGGGGAGTCCCGCGCACCTCGCGCTCGTCGGGCGGACCGGCGCCCCGCTCCTGGAGGCCCTCCGGTCCCTCGCGGCCCTGCACGTCCACCTGCGCGTCCGGCAGGGGCGGGTCTTCGTGTACGGCTCGAAGCCGTGGACCTCGGGCTTCGTGCTGACCGAGGGGCACGAGACGGCGCCGTACGACCTCCTGCGGATCGTCTGACCGGGAGGGCCCCGAGACGGACGCGGGGAAGGAGCGGGGCACGGTGGGCGCTCCGTCGGCCGGAGAGGCCCCGGCGGCCCCCGATTGGGGGCGCCTCGTCGAGGCCGCCCCGTACGGCCTCGTGCTGGTGGACGCCGCCGGCCGGGTCCGGTGGGCCAACCCGATGGCCGCCCTCTGGCTCGCCCCCACCGGCACGCCGCTCCTCGGACGCGCGTTCCTCGCCCTCTTCGAGCCCTCGACGGCGGCCCGGCTGGAGGCGGCGGCCCGCTCGCCGGCCGGCGACGCCGGAGTACCGGCGCCCCTGCCCGGCGAGGCGCTCGATGCCCGGGGCCTTCCCTTCCCCGTCGAGGTCACGCTGGTGCGCTCCGGGAGGCCGCCGAACCCCTTGCTGGGCGCCTGGATCCGCGACGCGAGGGCCCCGGCGGGGGGCCGCGGGGCCTCGAGGGACCGGTCGGGCGCCGCCGCCTACTCCCTGCCGGAGCTGTTGATGGCCGACCGACTGCGGGAGCTCGTCTAGGGGCGACGTTGGACGATTCGGCGTTGGTCGTCGGGGTCACCTCGATCCTCGCGGTGGGGGTCTACGGCTACTTGGGCTTCCGGCTGGCCGAGCGACCGGTCTCGGCCGCGCTGCGATGGCCGGCGATGCAGTTCGCGCTCTTCTGGCTCGGGCTCGCGGGCTCCACCCTGCTCGGGGGCCTCCTCAGCGTCGAGGCGACCGTGCAGGTCCCGCCCCTGTCGCTCGTGCTCACCTTCCTCTACTACGACCTCCTCCTGGTCTGCGTCGCCCTCTGGGGGCTGATCGGGTACCTCGGGTTCCTCTACCGGGGCCGGAGCATCCTCGTCCCCGTCTCGCTCCTCTACGTCCTCGAGTACGGGCTGCTCGTCTACTACGTCACCGCCGGGAACGCCACCTCGGTCTCGGTGACGGCCGGTTCGGTGAACCCGGTCTACAGCACGCCCGTCACCGGCCTCCTCGTCGCGATCCCGATCCTGATCCTCGTGCTCCCGGAGTTCGTCGCCGCGCTTGCCTACTTCACCCTCTACTTCCGGACGAAGGATCGGACCGTCCGGTACCGGGTCACGCTGGTGAGCTGGGGGCTGATCGCCTGGTTCCTGTTCGACTTCTTCGACTTCGGGGCGCTCTTCGGGGGCGGGCTCACCGGCCTGTTGATCGGCCGGCTGCTCATCCTGTTGGCCGCCGTCGTCGTGCTGCTCGCCTTCTACCCGCCCGCGTCGGTCCGGGCGCGCCTCGGCATCACCGCGATCTAGCCCTCGACGCGACCGGCCGGCCCCGGCTTATCCGTGCGCACGCCTCGCGCGCTCGTGGATCGCCCCGCAGCGAGGCGGCGTCGCGGCCGCGTCGGGACGGCGCAAGGTCCGAGCGCCGGGAGCAGGGGATACCCGCTGGACCCGGCCGTGACGGCGCTGATCGAGGCCCACGAGCCGAGCCAGAGACCCATCGCCTCGCGGCTCCGGGCCCTGGTCCGCACGACCTCGCCGGAGCTGCGGGAGTGCGTGAAGTGGGGGAGCCCGATGTGGGTCGGGCAGAAGAGCGTCCTCTGCCTCATGATGTATCCCGACCACGTGAACCTCGGGTTCTTCCGGGGCGCCGAGCTGGCCCACAAGCACCCCGAGGTCGAGGGGACCGGGAAGGGGCTCCGGCACGTCAAGGTCCGGTCGCTCGAGGACGCCGCGAGGCCCGTGCTGGGTCGGCTGATCCGCGAGGCGACCCGGCTGGAC
>JASHVI010000211.1 GCA_030039525.1 Thermoplasmata archaeon | reverse complement strand
TCCTCCGCCGGTCACTCCGCTCGGGGTGGATCGGTCCCGCGGGCGTGGACGGTCCCGAGGTTCCGTCGGGCCCGGGAGAGAACGTCGGCTGCGCCGGCACGGAGCCCTCCTCCCCTAGTGCCCCGGGCGCGCGCCGAGCCCGGCCGAGTCGCCGTGGCAGGGAAGGATCGGCTCCCCGTGGGGACAGGCTGTCGGGTGGTTCTGGACCCGACAGACCGCATCCACGGTCCGGTGGGAGAGGGCCATGTCGATCTCCCGAGCCGCGGTGCAGGCGGCCGCCGGCGGTAGGCCGACGCCCCCGAACAGGATCTCCGCGACCCGGTGGTGTCGCCGGTACTCCTCGAGGACCTCGCGTCCCCTCGGAGTGATCCGGGTCTTCCCGCGGTACCGGGAGACGAGTCCCAGGGACTCCAGCGGGGTCAGATGGGCCAGCGCGGAGGGAGGGGTCACCCGGAGGGCCTGGGCGACGTCCAACAGGGACACCCCGCGCTCCGGCGACTCCTTCAACCGCAGGGCGTCGAGGACCTCGATCTGGCGGCGGGTGAGCTTCGCGAGCGTCTCCATGCCGCGGGATACACGGGGTCCGTATATATCGTGGACCCAAAATAATTAGGCACACACAAATTTTTAGCCGGTACTGGTAGCGCTCGGGGAGCTCCGCCGCGGGCCGAAGGCCGGGTCGGTTTCGGAAGGGGGCGCACGAGGCGGGCCGCCGATCGATCCCGCAACGAGGAGGGCCCCGTGGCGGCCCGGTGGGTCGAGTCTCGAACGAGCGTCACCGGAAGAGGGTCGCTTCGCGGCAGTACGCTACCAAATACTCGCCTCCGAGGCCGAAGCCTTTCGGTGTCGAACGGAAACTACCGAGTCCGGCAAGGTATACCTAGCAAGAGTTCGGTCCGGGCGGAGCGACCGGGTTCGGGGTCCGGGCGTCCCCGAGCGTCGGCCGAGCGCGGGAACGTCATGTTCGGAGGGCGGGCGGGGGTAGCGAGCGGGACCGACGGACGGAACGTGCGCGACTCAGGAGCCGGCTGGCTCCGGGCGGGCATCGCGATCGCGGTGCTCGGGGTCTGCGCGATCGTGGTCCTCTCGGCCGCGGTCGCGACCAACGTCTCGGCGGGCGACTCGCTCGGCCTCCACCACGCCTCGGGACTTCGCGCGGACCTCCGACCGGGCCAGAACAACACGACGATGGTGGCGAACTGCACCGAGGCGGCGCTCCAGCAGGCCCTCTACGCGCAGGGGAACGTCTCCTTCGGCAGCTCCTGCTACATCACCCTCAGCGCCCCGATCGACCTCGCCTTCGACAACCTGAGCTCGGGCGGCTACTCGGTGACCCTGAACGGCGGAGGCGCGAGCAGCCTCGGCCTCGTCGGCGGGAACACGACCCTGAGCGGCATCACCTTCTACGACGGATGCGACGTCCCCTCGTCCTCGTCCTCCGGCGGGACGCCCGGGAGCAGCGGTTTCGCCGGGGCCGACGGGAAGACCGGCGCCAGCGGCGGCACCAACCAGAACGGGGGCAACGGGACCAAGGGAGGGAAGGGGGAAGACGGCCTTCCCGGCGCGAGTGGCAGTGACGGGACCCACGCCGAGGGCGGCGCGCTCACGATACTGTACGGGAACATCACGCTCTCCCACGACGCCTTCGACCTCGACTGCGCGGTCGGAGGGGACGGCTCCGACGGAGGCGACGGCGGGAGCGGCGGCAGCGGCGGAGCCGGAGGCTACGGAGGCTCCGGCGGCGACGCCACCCCGGGCCGGGCCGGTGGGAACGGGGGCAACGGCTCCCGCGGCGGCGACGGAGGGAACGGTGGCGCGGGGGGTAGCGGCGGCGCCGGCGGCAGCGCCTACGGCGGCGCGATCTCCAACTACGGCACGCTCACCCTGATCGACGACTCGTTCTCCGACGACTTCGTGATCGGCGGGAACGGCGGATACGGAGGCTACGGCGGAAACGGAGGCCAGGGCGGCCAGGGCGGCGCCGGCGGGGGCGGCGGCCAGGGCGGCTCCGGCAACGGGACCAACGGGCAGCCCGGCGGCAACCAGGGCGCGAGCGGGGCCGGGGGCGACGGAGGCTCCGGCGGAAACGGCGGCGCCGGAGGCAACGGCGGCGGCGCCTGGGGGGGCGCGATCTACAACGACGGGACCCTGACGATCGAGAACTCGAACTTCGGCAACTGCCGCGCGGTCGGCGGCAACGGAGGCCCGGGGGCCGAAGGGTACTACGGAGGCCAGGGAGGCCAGGGCGGCGGCGGCGCGCTCTTTGCCGGCGGCGGCGGGAGCGGCAGCACGCCCGCCGGCGGGGGCAATGGCACGCTCGGAAACGCCTCCGGCAAGACCACCAAGGGCCAGCCCGGGGGAAAGCCGGGTCCCGGCGGCGACAGCGGGGCCGGCGGGAACGGCGGGGACGGGGACGGCGGGGCGATCTACAACAACCTCTCGGCCGACCTCAGCTGGGCGAACTTCAGCTCCGACCAGGCCATCGGCGGGAACGGGGGCAACGGCGGCGGCGGACCGCTCGCGTTCGGCGGGTACGGCGGGAACGGCGGGGCGGGCGGCGACGGCGGCATCGCCGGGAACGGCGGGGGCGGGGCCGGCGCCACGGCGCCCTCCCCGGGCGGCGCGGGCGGCAACGCCGGCAAGGCGCTTCCGGCGTCGAAGGCCGGGAAGGCCAAGGACGGCGCGGCGGGCGGCACCGGGGGCGACGGGGGGAACGGAGGGAACGCCTCCGGTGGCGCGTTGTACGGGGCCCCGTTCGGGATCCCCCTGCTCGATAACGGGACGATCCTCTCCTGTTCAGCGACCGGGGGCTACGGCGGGGGCGGCGGCGCCGGCGGGGACGGCGGGAACGGCGGCAACGGCGGGCCCGGCGGGAGCGGCGAGATGGGCGGCACCGGCGGTTCGGCGGGGTACTCCTCTCCGAGCTACCCGAGCCCGGAGCCTGGCGGGACCGCGACGCCGGGCGGTAAGGCCGCGAAGGGGACGGACGGCGCCAGCGGTGGCTCGGCGGGCCCGGGCGGCGCGGGTGGGGACGGCGGAGCTGCCTCCGGGGGCGGCGTGGACGCGCAGGCGGGCCTCCTCATCGTCGGCGTGACGTTCTCGGGGGACGAGGCGACCGGCGGCGCGGGTGGCACCGGCGGTTCGGGCGGAGCCGGAGGCTTCGGAGGCACCGGCGGCGGGGGAGGCACCGGCGCGGGCGGAGGCTGGGGAGGCAGCGGGACCCCGAACGACCAGGGAACACCGGGTGCCTCCGGGTCGGCCGGCGCGCCAGGGAGCAACGGCGGCAAGGCGGCCAACGGGGGCAAGGGAGGAGTCGGCGGCGCCGGAGGCGGGGCCGACGGCGGTGGACTGTGCGCCCTCGGCGGGATCTACATGGAGAACCTCACCTTCTCGTTCGACATCGCGCAGGGGGGCGCGGGAGCCGCGGGCGGCTTCGGCGGTTCCGGGGGCTACGGCGGCCCGGCCGGGGCCGGTGGCAGCGGAGGCATGGGCGGGGTCGGCGGCTCCGGTATGACGATCGAGCCCGGCGGCAAGGGCGGCGCCGGCGCTAAGGGCGGCGACGGCGGGAACGGCGGGAACGGCGGCGCTTCCGGCAACGGCGGCCGCGGCGGGGACGCCTCCGGCGGCGCCCTGTACGCCAGCGGAGCGACACCGGGGGGTTCGCCCGCCAATCAGAGCTACAGCAGCGATGCCGCGATCGGGGGCCTCGGCGGGAACGATAGCTGCGTCACCCTCTCCGCGGGGTGCCCGGGCGCGGGGGGCGCCGGGGGCGCGGGCGGGACCGGCGGCACCGGCGGGGCCGGCGGCCAGTACGGTGGCGGCTCGAGCAAGTACGCCGCGAACGGCACGAACGGGGTCGACGGGCTGAACGGGAAGGATGGGTCCGCGGGCACCTCCGGTCGCTCGGGTACCGACGGGACGAGCAAGGATCCGAGCTACAACTAGAGGCGGCAGGACGGAGTGGGCTTCACGACGCCCCCCGGCGATCCGGCGCATGCCGGGG
>JASHVI010000210.1 GCA_030039525.1 Thermoplasmata archaeon | reverse complement strand
CCCGCTTCTTCTCGCCCCCGCTGAACCCCTCGTTCAGCGAGCGCTTCAGCAGCTCTTCGTCCATCCCGAGGTAGCCGAGGTGCGTCGAGAGGTCCTTCCCGAACTGCGTCGCATCGGCGCTCTCCGCCGTGTGACGCTGCATGTAGGCGGTCCAGAGGAACTTCGACAGCGAGAGCCCCGAGACCTCCTGGGGATACTGGAACCCGAGGAACAGCCCGGCCCGGGAGCGCTGATCGACCGGGAGCGCGAGAAGGTCCTTCCCGTCGAGCCGCGCGGTGCCCTTGGTGACCTTGTACTTCGGGTGGCCCATGAGGGCGTACGCGAGGGTGCTCTTTCCGGATCCGTTGGGACCCATGAGGGCCGCCAGCTCGCCGGACCGCAGCGTCAGCTCGACCCCCTTGAGGATCTCCTTCCCCGCCACCTCGACGTGGAGGTCCTTGACCTCCAGCGAGTGCGAGACGCCGGACTCCGTCGACATGCGAGGGTCTCCACGCCGGGCCGGTTATTTAACCATGAGCGAGTGATTAAAAGGGTTAAGAGTCCCGGACCGGTTCGAGCCTTCGGAGGTGGATCGGGGGTGGAGGTCCGTCCGGGCGAAGGCACCCGCGGTCGGATCCTCGACGAGCTCGCGACGGGCCCCCGCACGGCCCGGGACCTCGCCCGCTCCCTCGGCATCCAGGAGAGCGCGGCCCGGGGGCACCTCGATCGCCTCGAGGGCCGGGGGCTCGTCGTCCCGACGTTCCGCCGGGAAGGGGTCGGACGCCCGCGCAAGCGCTACCTCCTCACCCCCCAGGGTCACGAGCTGTTCCCCCGGAAGTACGAGCTCCTGCTCGACTCCGTCCTCGAGGAGCTTCTCGCGGAGCACGGGCCGGAGTTCGTGTCGCGGCTCTTCGCCGAGTCGGCCCGTCGGATGGCCCGGCAGATCGCGGGGACGCTCCCGGGCGCCGGCGCCCGCCCGAAGGAGCGCGCCGAGGCGCTCGCCGCCTCGCTGAACGACCTCGGGTTCCGCTGCTCGGTGGAGGCCAAACCGGGCGGCGAGCTCAAGATCGTCCGGTCCAACTGCATCTTCCGGCACTCCGCGCTGGCCCACGCCGAGCTGATCTGCGACGTCTTCGACAAGAACCTCACCGAATCGCTCCTGGGCCAGTCGGGCATCGACCTCGAGACCTCGATCGGGCGGGGCGCGAACCAGTGCACCCACCTGATCCAGCTCCGCTGAGCTCGCGTCCGGGACGCTCCGAAACGCTCCGACGCGCTCCCGGCTCGCCGCGAGGCACCGAAAGCTCGCCCGTCGCGAGCATGATGTAGGGGGACCGGCGTCGCCCGGGAACGCGCCCCGACCGGACGATGTCGACCTCTCGACCCCCGGGCCCCGGCCCCGCCGCCCCCGGATCCGCCCCGGGGGTCGATCGGGAGTTCGTCCGCCGCTTCGGCCGCCAGCTGATCGTCCCCGAGATCGGCCTCGAGGGCCAGCGTCGGCTCGGCGCGAGCCGCGTGCTGATCGTGGGCCTCGGGGGCCTCGGCGCTTCGGTCGCCCTGCACCTCGCCACCGCCGGCGTCGGCGAGCTGCATCTGGTCGACCCGGATGTCGTGGAGCTCTCCAACCTCCACCGGCAGGTCCTCTACACCACCGACGACGTGGGACGCCCCAAGGCCGAGGCCGCGGCGCGGCATCTGCGCGCACGCGACCCGAACCTCCGCCTCCGGGCCGAGACGACGACGTTCGACCGAGCGACCGCGGTGGAGCGGGTCGCCGCCGTCGATGTCGTGGTCGACGCGACCGACAACTTCCCGAGCCGCTACCGGATCTCGGACGCCGCCGTTCGGGCCCGACGGCCCGAGGTCTTCGCCGCGGTGCACCGGCTCGAAGGGCAGTTCGCCCTCTTCGATGCGGCCACGGGTCCCTGCTACCGCTGCCTGTTTCCCGAGGCTCCTCCGCCCGAAGCCGCCCCCGGATGCGGCGAGGCGGGCGTGCTCGGGGTCGTCCCCGCCCTGCTGGGGACGCTGCAGGCCGTCGAGACGCTCCGGCTCCTGCTCGGCTGGAGAGGCTCGGAGGCGACGCGCCTCTGGCTCGTGGACGCGGAGTCGCTCGACGTCCGGCACGTGATCGTGCGCCGACGGAGCGATTGTGCCGGGTGCGGCCCGGGCGCGGCCGAGTCGCCGATGCCCGAGGAGCCGGAGGAGCGGCTCGCGGCCCCGGGCGTCCCGGAGGGCTTCCGGTTCATCGAACCTCGCGCCCTCAGCGAGGAGCTGGCCGGCCGGCGCCCGCCGACGGTGATCGACGTCCGGGAGTCGGCGGAGCGAGCGTTGGGGTCGATCCCGGGGGACCGCTGGATCCCGCTGGAGGCGCTGCCGGGCCGGCTCTCCGAGCTTTCCGACGCGGTCCGCCCCGTGGTGTACTGCCAGTGGGGTGGGCGGTCGGAGCGCGCGGGCCGCCTCCTCGCCGAGGCCGGCCTTCGGGAGGTCCGGGTCCTGCGGGGGGGCCTCGACGCCTACGCCGCCGAGGTCGATCCGAGCCTGCCGAGACTCTGACCGGCTCCCGCCGCCGCTCCCCTCTCGCGGCGTGGGAGGGCAGGGACCCGGGACGCGCTCAGATCGGCACCGCGGCGCCGACGTCGACCTCCAGGGTACCGGTGTACGACCGGACCCTTCTAGAGAGCTCGCGGGCGAACTGGGTCGGGTCGTGGGGGGAGAGGAAGAGGGGGACGGGGCCCCCGGTGACCAGCAGCCCGAGGCTGTCCGTGTAGATCGCGTCGAAGTGGCCGATCGTCGGGCTCCACATCCGCCCGCGGTAGCCCCAACTCCCGAAGAACCCGACCGGCCCGAGGTCCCGGAGATTCGCGTACTCGATCCTTCG
>JASHVI010000209.1 GCA_030039525.1 Thermoplasmata archaeon | reverse complement strand
CGGCCGGCCGGACGATCTACGGGGTCACCACGGGCTTCGGCCGGCTCTCGGACACCGTCGTCCCCGCGGCCGAGGCGCGGGAACTGCAGCGCGCCATGCTGCGGAGCCACGCGAGCGGGACCGGCCCGCCCCTCGAGGCCGAGGTCGTCCGGGGGATGGTCCTCCTGCGGCTCAACTCCCTGGCGAGGGGCCACTCGGGGGTCCGGGTCGAGCTCCTCGACCGGCTCCTCGACCTCCTGAACCGCCACCTCGTCCCGTACGTCCCCGAGCAGGGCTCCGTCGGGGCCTCCGGCGACCTCGCGCCCCTCGCCCACGTGGGCCTCGCGCTGACCGGCGAGGGGGAGTTCCTCGACCGGGAGGGACGCCGGCATCCGGCCCGGGAGCTGCTCGATCGGGAGGGGATCCCGGCCTGGGAGCCGGCGGAGAAGGAGGGGGTCGCGCTGATCAACGGCACCTCGCTCATGGCCTCCTACCTCACCCTCGGCGTCGAGGACGCCCGGGGGCTCTACCAGGTCGCCGTCGTCGCCGCCGCCCTCTCCTTCGACGCCCTCCGGGGGCACCCCGAGTCGCTCGACGACCGCCTCGGGGAGCTCCGCAACCTCCCGGAGCAGCGGGCCAGCGCGTCGGAGCTGCGGGCGCTCCTGAAGGGGAGCCGCCTCGCCGCCCCGGGGGGCGAGTACCGGGGCCAGGACCCGTACACCCTCCGGTGCCTTCCCCAGGTCCTCGCCGCCGTCCGGCTCTCCCTGGGCCTCGCCGAGCGGGTCGCCTCGGCGGAGCTCGGGGCCGTCACCGACAACCCGGTCGTCTTCGAGGGGGACGAGTTCCTCTCCGGGGGGAACTTCCACGGACAGCCGCTCGCCTTCGCGCTCGACGGGCTCGCCCTCGGCCTCCAGTACCTCGCGGGATTCTCCGAGCGTCGCATCGCCCGGCTCGTCAACCCGGCCCTCAACCGGGGGCTTCCGGCCTTCCTCTCCCCGAACTCCGGCCTCGGGACGGGGCTGATGATCCCCCAGTACGTCGCCGCGGCGCTCGTCAACGAGGGGGTCGGTCTCAGCCACCCCGCGAGCGCCTTCAGCCTCCCGACCTCGGCCGACCAGGAGGACTTCGTCTCGATGGGGGCCTTCGCCGGCGCGAAGCTCCGCCGCCAGGTCGAGAACGTCCGACGGGTCCTGGCGATCGAGTGGATCGTCGCGGGGGAGGCGCTCGAGCGCCGCCGCCCCGAGGTCGGGGGGATCGGCTCGGAGGCGGCCCTTCGGGTCCTCCGCGAGCGGGTCCGGCCGTGGGCCGCCGACCGATCGCCCGCCCCGGACATCGAGCGGGTCTGCGAGGGGCTCCGCGACGGCTCGATGGTCCGTCGCGTCCGCTCCGAGTGCCCGTTCTAGGGAGGCCGGGGGCCCCCGGTGCCCGGAGCTCGGGCTAGGCGGGCCCGGCCGGGGGGGCCGGGGGCAGGACCGCGGAGACGCCCGAGTCCCCGAAGGTGACCTGCTCCCCGCAGGCGGGGCAGGCGTACGTCTCCACGCCGTGGTGCCGGAGGGTCTGCCGGCAGTTGGGGCAGGGGATCGGCTGGGAGGTGACCCAGGCCGCGATCAGCTCCTGGGCGACCCGGGGATCGAGGGCCCCGGCCTTCGTCGTGACCGACGCCGGCGCCGACCGGGGGGCCGACGGGTGGACCGAGGGCGTCTCGAGGTGGCCGCAGGCGGCGCAGAAGAACGTCCCGGCGCTGCCCGTCGCCGTCAGCCGGGTGTGGCACTCCGGGCAGTTCCCCGGGGCGACCGGAGCGGGAGCGGAGACGGGCGAACGCGGGGGGGCTGGCGGAGCCCGGGCGGGGCTCCCGCTAGGGGACGGCGCGGCCCGGGGCGCCACGGCGCCGGATCCCTCGTCGAACCGGAGCCCCTCCCCGAGGCCCTTCAGGGTCCGGACGGTCCGGTGGGCGGGCCAGTGGAGCGCCTCGGAGAGCCGGGCGACATCGGTGGGACCCTGTCGGCGGAGCTCCTCCATCAGCTGCGCCCGGTCCCGGACCCCTCCGTCGAACAACCCCATGGAGGAGGCGTCGCGGCGCCGCCCGTAAGTACCTTTTGCGGAACAGGAACGAGGGGGAAGGCACCGCCGCTCGGCCCCGGCCCTGTGGACGGTGCCACCGCGGCCGAGTCGGCGATGCCCGAGGCCGTTCTCTACATTCCCGCGGCCAGCTATATAGGTTGGGGGGCCGCCGGAGGATGGGTTCGGAGGGCGAACCGGGCGGTTTTCGCGTCGGATCCCGATGGCAGGAGGGGGGCCTCGCTGCGGTTTCGACGGAAGGGTTCATAAGGGGAAGGCCGCGGTAGTTTGCCTGAAAAGGCGTCGCGGACCGGACGGTCTCGCTCGCAACGGTGCACCGGCTCCGCCCCCACCGGGAGGGGGTGGGACTGGTCCTCTCCCACCGGCGCCACCGCATGTCCGGCGACGTGGCGATCCTGAGCCCGCACGACGAGATGCGGCTGCTGCTCCGCGGGCTCCTGCGGCTCCACCGGTTCCGGGTCGTCCGCGAGGGGAACGGGCCGGCCTCGCTCGGGGAGATCCCCGAGGGGGACCGGGCCGTGGTCGTGCTCGACGCGGACCTCGACGAACTGAGCTGGAGCGAGGCGATCCGGCGGTTCCGCGAGAGCCGCCCCGACGTCCGCCTGGTGCTCCTGACCGCCACCCGCTCGCCGAGGGTCGGGAGCCAGGCGAAGTCCTGCGGGATCTCGGCGGTCGTCCGCCGCCCGTTCGCGGTCCACGAGCTCCTGGAGGCGGTCACCGGCGGGGGCCCGCCGACCGCCCCCACCGAGACGGTCCCCGAGCCCGTCCGTAGCTAGGCCGACCGGCCGCCACCCCCTTGAGGCCCCCGGCCCCTCGGGGAGCGTGCCGCGTCCCGGACTTTCCTCCCTTCCCGGGGCGGTCTCGGGATCGGTGATCCTCGGGGCCGAGGTGCCGACCGG
>JASHVI010000208.1 GCA_030039525.1 Thermoplasmata archaeon | reverse complement strand
CACCTGGATCCCGCAGTACAGCCGCTGGTACTGCTACACCGACGCGCAGTACCTCTGAACCGGCGACGCCTTCCGGAGCCGCCGTCGCACGGCGGCGACGCCGGGGCGCGCGGTCCCCGAGCGCTGGACTACCAGAGGTGGGAGAGTGGATCCGCCTCCGAAGCCTCGTCCTTCGGGGGGGCCGAGCCTCGGAGAGGGGGCGCGCGCGCTATCGGGGGAGTCGACGGCGCGCGCACGATCATCGGATAGAGCTCGGCGTTCGGCCGGGGCGGGACGCGGGGTCTTCGGCTGACCGCGACCGCGACGATCGCGACCGCCGCCGCGAGCCCGACGCCGGCCACGACCCCGACGAGCGGACGGAGTCCCGCGGGAGCCGCTCCGCCGGTGCTGGCGCACGTCCCCGCGAGGGTGCAGCCGCTCCCGATCTCCGCCGCGGAGACCGGCTCGGGCTCGGCCTGGACCACGAACGACGCGGGGGGGCTGGCGACGAGCGGGGCGGCCCCGGCCGCCTCGTCCGGAGAGGAGCCGGACTGCGTCGGGCTCGGAGTGTAGGAGGCCGCCGAGGCGAGGAAGCCGGGGTGGCTCCCGACGGCCGCGCCCAGGTCGAGCGCGGAGAACGACTCGGAGAGGGACCCGTTGCCGCTCGGGAGGCTCGACGGCGGGGTCGCTCCGAAGAGATCGGCATCGGCCGGTAGGAAGAGGAAGCCCTCGCGGAGCGTCAGGCCCCCGCTGAGCGTGAGCCCGATCTGCTGCACGGCGGCTCCGTCGGAGAGCGTGAGCGGACCACGGTCCGCGCCGCTCAGCACGACCGTCCCGTTCGTGTCGAGCGAGGCGCTCGGGGAGCCGCTCAGGTCGACCGAGGCCCCGTCGAGGTAGCTTCGCACGAGCGACCAGCTCGCCTGCGCGGTGCCGGCCGCGACGTACGCGCTCGTCGAAGTCCAGCTCTCCCCGACGGTCGGGGCGGACGTCGGGACGATCCCGAGCCCCGGCGAGAACGCGACGGAGTAGGCCCCGAGCTCGGTGAGGCTCAGGTTCGACACCGCGTGGCGCACGCTCAGCGGTCCGTGGTACGTCTCGGAGTCGTTGTCGAAGACCCCGATCCGGAGCGCCGCGGAGCCGTTCAGCTCCGCGATCGCGGCGACCGCGCCGTTCGAGGTCGCGACCGTGCCGTTGGAGGTGAGGTTGGCGAACCCGGCGAGCCGCTCGAAGGCGTGGTACGACACGGTCCCGGTGAGGAGGGCGGAGGAACAGCTCGGGTAGCAGTACTGCGCCGAGATGCGGGCCCCCATCGTGCGGTTCACCTCGAGGCGGAGGACGCTCCCGCTCGACGGGAGCTCCGTGAGGAGGACGTCATAGCCGACCCACTCGGAGATGGTGACGACGCTGCCGCGGATCGTCTCGGTCCCCGCGACCGTCCGGTTCCCTGCGTAGGCCCAGCTGGTCCCGGAGGCCGCGGAGGGGGCGGGCGCCGAGGCCCCCGCGTACGGCGAGAGCCCCCCGGCGAAGAGGAGCGCCACGGAGGCGCAGAGCAGGAGCCGGAGGCCCCGCGCCGAGCGTCGGGGCTGCGCGAGCGTCACGGTCGACCCTACCTCTTATGTGGAGGCAGACGGGGTAATCGGCATAAGCCGATGTCCGGCGACCTTTTCCATCGGTTGGACCCCATGCTAGGCCCTATCGACGGGGGGCTCCCGGCGCCGTGAGGACGCTCACCGAGGCCGAGGCGCGGGTCGTCGGGGCCCTGCTCGGCTCCACGCTGGTCACGGAGCGCTCCCGGCTCCACCGGGCCGGGGTCCCGCGCTCGACCTACCACGCCGCCCGCCGGAGGGCGTACTCCGAGGGGTGGCTGAGGGACCGGTACATCCCCAATCCCGTCGAGTTCGGGCTCCCGTTCGCGACCTTCACGCTCTCCCGCCCCTTCGCGGAGCGCCTCGGCGCCTTCGTCCAGGACCGGAGCCGCGACGGCTCGGTCGTCTTCCTCGCCAGCAGCCCGCAGCTCGCCCTGGCCATCGCGTTCCATCCGACGGCGGAGGCGGCCTCGGAGGCGGTCACGCTGCCGGAGCGGGAGCGTCTGGCCGGCTGGTCGTTCGGGATCATCGCCGACCTGCGGGAACCGAGCGTGCCCGTCTACTTCGACTTCGAGGGCTCCTTCTCGCACCTGGGCGAGGTCGAGGGGGCCGAGGGGTACCCCCAGGGGCTCGGGGGAGGACCGCCCCACGGGGCGTCGCGGCCGGAGGAGTTCGCGACCCGACGGAGGGGCTGGGGGGCGGGGGAGCTCGTCCGACGGCCGTTCCAGGGACCCGACGGGGCCCGGGCCGCGCACCGGATCGGGCCCGTCGGTCTGCCGTGGGGGCAACGCAAGCTCCTCAACCAGGGCTGGATGGCGCACCGGGTCCTGCTCGACCCCGTCGAGCTCCCGCCGTTCCGGGGGCGATCCGCGCCGATGCAGGTCTTCGTCGTCGGCGCCTTCCGGGCCAACGCCCGGCCCGAGGAGCTCTTCGCCGCCCTCACCCGGGACGCGCAGGTCTATCCGTTCCTCTTCGCCGTGGGCGGAGGGAAGCTGCTCCTCGGCGCCCTGGGCCAGCCACCGGCGACGGCGGGCTCGCTGCCCTCGGAGCGCGCCTCGGTCATGGGCGTCCTGAAGCAGCGGCTCGAGGGGATCGAGATCCTGCAGGAGCCGGCCGCCCTGCTCAAGACGCAGATCGACCACCGGTACGACCGGCTGTTCACCCCGCCGTGACGTCGGGCGACCGCAACGCACCCGCGAGCGGGCGGGGACCGGGGCGCCCGAACGGGTCGCGGCCGGATCACATCTTCTTCTCGAAATCGATGACGACCGCGAAGATGGCCGAGTAGAGGTGGTTCGCCCCGGCGTTGAGCTCCAGCTGCCAGGTGTCCCGGATGGCGAGGATCTTGTGCGAGACCTTGCCGATCTCCTGCCCCGCCGTGTTCAGGATCGAGTACTTGCGACGCAGGAGGTTCCCCTTGGTGTGGAAGACCTGCTGGCCGTCCGGCGCGACCCAGAACGCCTTCATCCCGCCGAAGATGCTGCGCTGCAGGTCGATGTGGCCGAAGGAGCCCCCCGAGACCGGGTCGACCACCTGGAACTGGGCCTTCTGACCCCCCTTCCCCTTCCGGATCTGGATGGCGACCTGACCGTTCGGGTCGGTCACGTCGTAGGTGTACTCGAGGCTCCGCGCGGCCCAGCGACCGACGAAGTCTCCCGCCACCGAGGCGACGGCCGAGCTGAGGAGCTGCCCCTTGACGTTCTGGTTCGCGTCGAGCCCGACGCGACAGAGCACCTGCTGCTGGGCATCCATCACGTCGTAGTTCTTTCCCAGCGAGAGGATCTTCATCTTCATCAGGAGCATCGGCTGGTTGGCGAGCGTCGTCACGATCTGCTGGGCGGCGGGGTTCATCCCGGCCATGTCGCGCGCGCACCGAGGACCCGCGATTTAATGGTTCGTCGGCTCGCCGATGGCACCGTCCGGCGCTCGAAAGCGACTTGACACCCCGCTCGCCTGTCTCGGCCCGTTCCTGGGGAGCATGTCGACGGCCGCGCCGGTCCTCGAGACCGAGGACCTCGGGTACGCCTACCGACCGGATCGGTTCGCCGTTTGTCACCTCTCGCTCGCCGTCGGACGGGGGCAGGTGCTCGGCCTGCTCGGGCGCAACGGCGCGGGGAAGACCACGACCGTGCGCCTGCTGACCACGCTCCTGCCCCCCACCGAAGGCACGGCCCGGATCCTCGGCGTGGACGTCCGGACGGGAGGCCGTGCGCTGCGCCAGCGGCTCGGGGTCGTGCTCCAGTCGGAGTCCCTCGACTTCGTGACGGTCGAGCAGAACCTCACGCTCTACGCCTTCCTCTGGGGGGTGCCGAGTGAGGTCGCGAAGAGCCGGGCGGAGGAGATGCTCGAGCTCTTCGAGCTCGGGCCGGCGCGCAAGCGGAGGCCCTGGGCGCTCTCCGGCGGGGAGCGTCGGCGCTTCCAGGTCGCCCGCGAGCTGATGCACGACATGGAGATCCTCTTCCTCGACGAGCCGACCGTCGGCCTCGACGCCATCGCGCGCCGGCGTATCCTGCGCTACCTCAAGGACCGGGCCCGCGCGGGGCTCTCCATCGTCTTCACGACCCACATCCTCCA
>JASHVI010000207.1 GCA_030039525.1 Thermoplasmata archaeon | reverse complement strand
CTCCGGGCCCGCGTTCCGAGGAGGGAGCGGGTCTCACGGCGATGCTCGAGCAGATATTCGGCCCGGGCCGAGCATCAGGTTGATATCGCAGGAGTGGTGCCCGCATCGCCGGGTCCGCGCCGTTTCCCCCTCGGGGGCGCGTCGCGAGGAGCCCCGGCGGAACCGGGAGACCAGAGCAAGAATGGGGATGCGGATCGCGATCGCGGGAGCCTTGACCTTCGGACTGATCGTACTGTCGCTGGGCCTGACCAGCGCCGCGGGGGCGGCGCCAGCGGCGCATAGCGCGAACGTCACCGCCGGGACCTTCAACGAGTCGTTGAACGCTCCGGCGTGGAACTCCGGGAACCTCTGCAACGCCACGAAGGTGGGGAGCCAGATCTGGTGCTCCTACAACGGGCCGAGCATGGGCCGCGGCTTCGGGCCCTCGGTGAAGAGCCAGTGCGGCTGCACCCAGGCGCTCAGCTACAACTTCTCGACCGACAAGAAGACGATCTACATCTCGATCAACAACCTCAGCAGCCGGGAGAACACCGTCGAGCTCAACTTCCGGGGCAACCAGAACACGGTGTACCTCAACGTCTCGGGCTGCGGGGGCGGGGTCCTCAACCTGACCCTGCTCGGGGAGAAGAACACGGTGAACGTCAACTACACCGTGAGCTCGATGCAGTCGACCTTCCGGCTCTTCCTCGACCACAACAGCTTCAACGCGGTCTACTCCGGGAACAACGACCAGAGCATCACCTACTTCTCCGGCGTCGGCGAGAAGAAGGACCTCTGCCCCTACCTCAACACCTCGCGCACCGACACGGGAACGGTCAGCGCGACCGGCAGCTGGGACGTCCAGGGATTCGTCTGGGCGAACGGGCTCAACTACACGAGCTCGGTCTCTTGGTCGAGCCTGACGGGGACGGGCTTCCACAACTACGTGGGCTACGCCAACGTGACGGAGCTCTTCTGCGGCTGGGCCGCGACGCCGCCCTGCCAGACCTCGCACCACGGCGGATGGGACCCCTCGAACGGGGCCCGGCGGGCCGAGTAGGCGATCCGGCGGGACCGGGTGCGCCGGTCCGGGGCCAACCCTTTCGACCCTTCCCTTCCCCCGCTAGGACGATGGCCCGGCGGGGCCCTCGGAGCCGCTGCGCTCGTAGGACTCCAGTCCCTCCGGGGCGAAGCGGACGGGGGACATCCCCATCCACTGCCGGAACTCGTTCACCGAGGCCGGGGCGAAGCCCTGGAAGTGGTTGTTGAAGTAGACGAAGGCCTCCTCCACCGTGTCGAGCCGGCCGCGGAGCCGGGCGGCCCACTCCTTCAGGACCGCCGTCCGGTCGACGCGGACCTCCCCGTGGCGGTCCTCCGGGACCGTCGTGTGATCCCCGATGAAGCGGACGTAGAGCCGGTCCGAGGTCACCTCGGCCGGGACCTCGACGTACGTGAGGTAGGACCAGACCAGCGCGACGTGCCGGTCGCGTAGGCCCCTCGACAGGCGCTCGAAGGTCTCCCCCCGGTACCAGCCGGCGTCCCGCAGCTCGACCGCGTAGGCGAGCCCCGGGTCCAGCGCGGCGAGGGAATCGAAGAGGAAGCCCTCGGCACGCCCCGGCTTCACCCAGGGGGCGAACTGCAGGAGGATCGGACCGAGCCGGTCGCCGAGCCGCCGCGCCGCGTCGGTGAAGGAGCGCAGCTTTCCGGGCTCAACGCCCTTCTTCGGGTCCAGGAGGTCGCGGGTCAGCTTGAGCGCGAAGCGGAAACCGGGAGGAGTGCGGCGGGCCCATCCGGAGACCATCGCGGCCGGGGGGGCCCGATAGTAGGTCGAGTCGACCTCGACGGTGTCGTAGCGCCGGGCGTACCAGGCGAGGCGATCCGCGTCCGGGAGGTTCCTCGGGTAGACCCGCCCCCACCAGGCCTCGGAGGTCCACGACGAGCAGCCGATCCGAACCGAGCCCACGACCCGAACCCCGTCGCCGCGTCCGCGCCCCGCCGGACCCCGGTCCTAGAACTTGAGCCCCGCGCTCCTCGTTCCGGGAGGGAGCAAGGGCCGGACGGGGTCCTGCCGGGGACCTCGGCTCCCGAGGCTCGGGAACGGTGCCGCCCCCGGGGATAGCGATATAGCCGCGGAACCGGGCCGGGGGCGTGGCCGGGTACCCGACCCCCTCCGCGCTGCTCCGGTACTCCGGCCGGCTCGCCCGGGTCAGCGAGTCGGCGTTCCGGTTCCGGGAGGAGGCCGAGCTCTGGCGGGCGACGGTCCTGGTGCTGGGGTTCGCGGGGCTCACCGGACTCGCCGCCCAGGTGTCGTTCTCGCTGCCGTTCACCCCGGTCCCTGTCACCGGGCAGGTCTTCGCGGTGCTCCTCGCCGGCGCCGCGCTCGGTCGCCGCCTCGGCCCGCTGAGCCAGGCGGTCTACGTGGGCCTCGGGGCCCTCGGGCTTCCGTGGTTCGCTTCCTCGGGGGCCGCCCCGTTCTCGGTGGGAGGATGGTCGGTCGTCGTCGGCGCCTCGGGAGGCTACCTGATCGGGTTCATCGTGGCGTCGGCGCTGGTCGGACTCACGGTCGACCGGGCGATGGAGCGGCGGAGCTTCACCAGCAACCTGCTCGCGCTCTACGGAGGCCTCGGCGTGATCTACCTCTTCGGGGCCGTCCAGCTCGCGATCGTCGCGGGCCTGTCCGCTCGGGACGCGGTGCTCTACGGGGTCCTGCCGTTCCTGCCCCTCGACATGCTGAAGTGCGTCCTGGCGGCCCTCGCGATCCTTCCCCTCGTCCCGCCGCTGCGCGAGCCTTCGGGTCGGCCGAGCGATTCGACGAGCCGGATCCGACCGCGCGATTACGGGCTCTTCCTGCTCACCCTCGCCTTCCTCTGGTGCGTGGCGGCGCTCGTGGCGTCGTACGGAAGCGCGACCCCGCTCCTCCTGGACTGGTACGTGCTGGCGGCGGCCGCCGGCACGGGCTGTGCGGTGGGGGCCCTGGCGATCCGGGCGGCCGTTTGGCGCGCTCTCGAGGGCGCGGCCCCCATCCGCGTACCGAGCTGAGGCCCGACGCCTCCGAACCTCGGCAGGGCCGTCACGGCGGCGGGGTCTCCTCGTTGAGCCCGTGGCCCCCGGAAGAGCGACAGCCTTCCGGAGCCGGAGGGCGAACCCCGGTGGACCGGAGGCCGGAGGAACGCTGGGGACGTCGTTGGGGCGCGGAGCGCGACGCTAGCCCGGCGGCGCGAAGGGGCCCGGGTTGGGCCGGCCGGGGGCCGGTCTCCGGCGGCTCCGTTCCGCGACGGTTCGTGCGATGCGCTCTTACCCCATCCCGCGCGGTACCCTGCGGAGGAGCCGTCCCCGCATGCCGGAGTTCGATCTCGTTGCGCCCGTCTACGACGCCACCCGCCGCCCCCCGAGCCCCCAGGAGTTCGGGGCGGTCGTGGGGTCCCTTCGACCCTCGAGGGTCGTGCTCGAGGCCGGTATCGGCACCGGCCGATACTCGAGCCCGCTCGAGTCCGAAGGGTTCGAGATGACCGGGGTCGACCTGTCGGTCGAGATGATGCGCCGAGCCCGGGAGAAGGGGCTGCGCCGGCTCGTGCGCGGGGACCTCCACCGGCTTCCCTTCCGGGACGGGGCCTTCGACGCCTGCCTGATCGTCCACGTCCTCCAGTTGATCCCGGACCCGAAGCTCGCGCTCGCGGAGCTGCGACGCGTCGCCCGGGATCGGGTGGTGGCGGTCTTTCCGGAGCGCTCCGGCGAGGGCCGGGAGTGGCGGGAGCAGTTCCGGGCCCGCTATCGGGAGCTTGCGGCGGAACGCGGCGTGGACGTGACGCCGTTCCGACGCTACTGGGAGAGCGCCTCGGAGCTCCTCCGGACCGTACCTCCGGAGTCGACGCAGCGGGTGGAAGAGACGGTCGAGCCGGACCCCGAGCGAGAGCGGGCCTGGGCCCAGAGCCACTCGTTCGGCGGGATGGTCGGGGTGCCGGAGCAGGTCCACCAGGAGATCGTCGCGCAGATCCGGGCGGAGCGGGGGGCCCGACCGCGTCCGGTCGGCCCGAGGACCCGCGTGATGCAGATCGCGACCTGGAGGTCGGGCGGCCGGGGCGCCGCGCCGGCGCGCGCCTCGCGGCCCGGCCCGCGATAATCGGCGGGCCCGGAGGTCTCGGGCCGGCACGGCCGACGGCGTCGAGGCGCCCGCGGGGTGGAGCTCAGGGGTGCGTCCGCGACCGGTTCCACGCGGCGGCCGCGCGAACGAGGCCCTTGAACGCCTCCGGGTCGAGCTCCTCGCCTTCCCGGAGGACGATCGCTCGCAGCGCCTTGCCCTCGAAGCCGGAGTTGAAGAGACGGTCGGGGTCGTCGAGGGAGGCGCCCCGGGCGAACGTGAGCCGCACGTGGCTCCGATAGGACTCTCCCGTGAGCAGGATGCCGTCGTGCGACCAGACCGGGATTCCGGCGGGATTGGAGGGCTTCCGCCACTTCGGTTCCTCGACAGCCTCGGGGTCAGCCTCCTGGACCAGCCGCCGGACCGTGGCGAGCGTTCGGGCCTGCCAAGTGAGCGCCGACTCCGGCCTACCCGCGATCCCCGTCGGGGACCGCGGACGTGCCTTTTCCGGCGGCTTCGTCATCGGCCCCCGCTCCGGCGTCGCGCGGGAGCGCGGCCGGGTCACTTCGACCGCGCGGGATTCGCGAACTGGCTGATGGTGAAGAGATTGCCGTCGGGGTCCGCGAAGGTGGCGACCGTCCCCCAGGGCTGATCCATCGGCTCCCGGGGGAACCTCACGCCCTGCTTGCTCAGCTCGGCGTGGACCTTGCGGCAATCGGCCACCTCGATCGTGATCGGGGGCATCATGCCCGGCGTCCAGCGCTGGGCCCACTCCTTCAGCTCGGGGTCGGAGACGGACCCGACCTCGAAGAGCGCGAACTCCAGGGGCTGACCCTTCGGGCCCACGGTCACCCAACGGTACCCGTTCGGGCCGGTCAGGTCGGTCTTCTTCTCGAAGCCGACCTGGTTGGTGTAGAACTCGAGCGCCTTCGCCTTGTCCGCGACGACGAGCGTCAGGTTGACGACCTTCCCTTCCATGCTCGGACGCCTCCGTTCGGGGAACCCGCCAGCGCCGGGCATCATATAAGTGCACCGTTATGACATGGACGCAGGTGGCGCGGGTGCGCAACCGTCACGGCAGGGTCACCCCGCCGCCCGGGCGTCGAATGATTATTACTGTGGAGGTTATAGGTTCCGGACCGCGACCATGGATGCGTTCGGTGCGCTCGCAGATCCGACCCGCCGAGAGGTCCTCGACCTGCTCTCCCGGGGCGAACGAACGGCCGGCGAGCTGGGGACCGTCTTCCCCTCGGTCAGCCAGCCCGGCCTCTCCCGGCA
>JASHVI010000206.1 GCA_030039525.1 Thermoplasmata archaeon | reverse complement strand
GCGTACTCCCGGCCGAAGGCGATCTGCTCGGCGAGGCTGACGGCGAGCGCGGCCATCGCGTGCAGGTGGTGGTTCGAGGTGACCCCGGGGAAGGCGCCGCTCTGCAGCCGCTTCACCAGCTCCGCGTCCCCCGACTCCGCGAGGAGCACGCCGTGCTGCGGGCCCGGCAGGGTCTTGTGCGTCGAGCCCGAGATCACCGCGCAGCCCTCCCGCAGCGGGTCCTGGAACTCCCCGCCGGCGATGAGGCCGAGGACGTGGGCGCCGTCGTACCAGCCGATCGCCCCGATCTCCTCGAGCGTGGGCCGCAGCTCGTCGATCGGCAGCGGGAAGAGGAAGAGCGAGAGGCCGAAGAGGCAGAGCTTCGGCCGCGCCTCTTTGAGGATCTCCCGGGTCTTCGGCACGTCGATCGTCATCCGCGCCTCGTCCCAGGCGTAGTGGACCGGCTTCACCCCGCGTAGGCCGAAGGCGCCGAACGAGGCGCTCGAGATGTGGGCCCCGTCGGCGAGCCTCGGGCTCCCGACGGGGTCCCCCGGCTGGGCGAGGGCCTTCAGGACCGCCATGTTCGCGACGGTCCCGGAGATCGGACGGACGTCGGCGAAGGAGCAGCGGAACACGCGTCGGGCGAGCTCCAGGCAGGTCCGCTCGACCTCGTCGACCTGCTCGTTCCCCTCGTAGTACCGCTCGCCGGGGAGCCCCTCGGCGTAGCGGGAGTGGAGGTCGCTGATCAGGAGCTCCTTGGCGTACGGGGAGAGGAGGTTCTCCGAAGCGATCATCGGCAGCGCGTGCTCGAACCGCTCGGAGTGCCTCCGGACCGTGGCCCGGATCCGCTCCACGGTCGCCGCCATCTCCGGGACCTCGCCCGGAGCCCCCGGACCCTCGGGCATCCCCCCCACCCCCTAGTTTCCAGTGGAACGCGCCGCCGCCCGAACCCGCGGCGCCTCCATCGGTCGGGATTCCCGAGCCCGGCCAGCCTTTATCCTCCTCGGCCCGGAGGGGCCCCCGTGCCGGCCGCTCCGCCTCCCCCTCCTTCCTCCTCCCCGGCTCCCTGGCCTCGCCAGCGCTGGTTCTACATCACCTACCACGACGTCGACGCCCTCAACCACCTCAACCACGCCGTCTACTTCCCCCACATGGAGACGCTCCGCTGCGACTACTACCTCCCCCTCCTCGGCGCCTCCGATCCCCGCGACCTCGACATCATCCTCGCCGAGGCCTCCTGCCGCTACCTCGCCCCGGTCGCCTACGGCCAGCAGCTCCTCGGCGAGGTCACCCCCGCGAAGCCCCTCGGCCGCACCAGCTTCTCCCTTCTCTACCGCTTCACCGACGTCGCCACCGGCACCGTCACCGCCCGGGGCCGCACCGTCATCGTCTGCTACGACTACGCCCGCTCGTCGAAGAAGGAGATCTCCCCATCGGTCCGGGCCGCGCTCGAGCGGGACGCGGTGGATCCGAGACCCGAAGGTTGGTCCTAGCGGGCTTCGCCCGCCGCAGTTTCCACTGGAATTGGGGGGGTGGGGGAGTCCCTCGACGGGCCCTCCCCCGATCGGTGCTAGGCCGGCAGGATGGCCGCCCGGGCGCCCCTCTCGTGGTTCCCACGATCCCCTCGGCCCCGTCGCCCCACCAGCGTCGACGGGTCACGGTAAGGCTGCTCCCGTCAGGACCTAACCCGGTGCCCGTGATGGATACCCGCTAGGGCGCCCCTCCGGGCGCTCGTCGCGGGGCCCGCGGCCCGATGGAACAGAGCTTCTACGGAGATCTATGGGACGATAGGTTCGTCCGAGCGTCGCTCCTGCCTGTCACCCCCGCTAAGGACGGTTTCGGTGTACAAGGGGACGCCCAACCCCCCGGTCGAGCCTAGCGAGGGAGCCACCGGGGCGTCGCTATATAGCCCTGGCCGGGCGGCGCGCCGACCGCTGCGCGTCGGGGGACGGACGGAAGAGGAGAGACCCCCTAGAGGCCCCTACCGCCATGGCGGACCGCGAGCTCCGGCCTCGCCCCCGCGGTCCCCCCCCGCTCCGCCGGCTCCTCCGCCTCGCGCTGCCCCTGCTCCTCCTCCTCGTCCTGCTCCTCCCGACCGCCGCGGCCGCCCGGTCGGTCGGGGCGCCGGCCGCGGCCGGCGGGGCGCCGCCGGGGGAGCTCGTCGTCGTGGGGGTCGTCGAGGACCAGTACTCCGGGCAACCGATCGCCGGCGTCACGGTCGACTCGCTCGGGAACTCCCTCGTGTGGGACAACACGACCACCGACGCGCAGGGTCGGTTCTCGGTCGAGACCGTCCCCGGCCCCCTCAACCTGCGGTTCGGGGCCCCCTCGGGGTTCGACTCGCTCCGGACGGTCGTCGTCGTTTCGAACACCTCGAACCCGCCGCTCACGATCGGGCTCCTCCCGCAGGCGCTCCTGAACCAGGTCTCGGGGGCCACCGACGCGGCCTGGGAGGCGAGCGCCCTCGTCGGCGCGGTGGCCGTCGGCGTGGGGATCGTCGTGGCGGCCCCCCGGCGACGCACCGCGAGCGGGGCGCGGATCGGCCTCCTCTCCCCGTTCGGCCGGTACGTCGCGGGGCGTCTGATCCTGATCCCGTTCCAGCTCTTCGCGCTCCTCGTCCTCCTGTACATCTTCGGGAACTTCCTGCCGGCGCTCGGCCGGGCCTCGGTCTCCGGCTGCCTCGCGGCGCCGGGCGGCTCCTGCGCGACCTGCCTACCGGCCGCGCTCTCCTGCCAGGTCTCCTTCTTCGGGAGCGGCTTCGTGGGCTTCGCCTCCAACCTCCTCACCGGGAACTGGGGGCTCGCCTCCATCGGCGCGCTCCGATTGCCCGCCGTGGACTTCCTCACCTGGTGGCTCCCCTACTCGATCGAGCTCGCCGTCTTCGCCCTCGCGATCTCGGTGGCGATCGCCTACCCGCTCGGGCTCGCCGCCGGCTGGCAGGAGGGGAGCCCGCTCGACCGGGGGACCCGCGGCACCTCGCTCGCGCTGCTCCTCATCCCGACCTTCCTGGTCGCGCTGTTCCTCGTGCTGCTCGTCTTCCAGCCGTGGAACGCCCTCTTCGGCGACTCCCCGTACGGCCTCCTGCCGAGCCCCGGCTGGTTCGTGGCCCACGGGGGCTTCCTCCCGTGGATCGGCGTCGGGGGCCAGACGAGCCCGACCGGCTTCCCCCTCGTCGACGGCCTGATCCACGGGGACGGAGCCTTCGTGCTCGACGTCCTGGTGAAGAACCTCCTCCAGGCCGCGCTGATCGCCGCGATCTACGTCGGCATCTTCTTCCGGTACGTCCGGCAGTCCGTCGCCGAGGCCGCCCGCTCGATCTCGATCCGGGCCGCCCGGTCCCGCGGGATCCCCGAGTCGACCCTGCTCTGGCGGCACACCGGCCGGCGCCTGATCCCGGTCTACCTGCTGACCTTCGGCATGACGCTCCCGGCCTACCTCGGCACCCAGGCCCTCGTGGAGGCGATGTTCAACGACCAGCCGGGGATCGGGACGATCCTCTTCTCCGAGATGACCGGGGTGAGCCAGACCGGCTTCGGCTACGCGCACTTGGGGCCGCTGGCGACCGGTAACCTCTACCAGGTGATCATCCTCTTCCTCGCCCTCACCCTCCTGCTCGGCAACCTCTGCGCCGACGTCCTCGCCCGGTACCTCGACCCGACGATCGCCGCGGAGGCGCGCCGGTGAGCGCCCCGGCCGCCCCCGACGGGCCCGAGCCCGTCGCGACGATCTCCACGAGGGAACGGCTCGGCCGCCTCTGGACGCGCCTCCGCCCGAACGGCTCCCTCCTGGCCGGGCTCGCCGTCCTCGCGGCCTTCGGCGCCATCGGGATCGCCGCGCTCCTCTGGTACGGGCCCGGCCTCGACGTGATGCCGTACAACCCCGCCTGGGCCGACGCGCCGGTGGCGCCGGGCCCGGCCTGGGGGCGCTGGTTCGGCACCGACTCGACGCTCGGCGTCGACGTCTTCGGGGGCCTGATGCGGGCGACCCCGATCGACCTCGCGCTCGTCGGCGGGATCCTCCTCTCCGCCTCCCTCCTCGGCGTCCTCCTCGGGGCCTCGGCCGGCCTCTTCGGGGGCGCGCTCGACGGGGCCGTCGTCGGGGTCTCCGATCTGTTGGTCGGGGTCCCGCCGTTCTTCTTCGTCCTCGTCCTCTACCTGGGGATCCAGCCGCTGCTCCCGTTGGGCCAGAACGACCTTCCCTGGTTCGGGCTCCTCTTCGCCCTCGTCCTCTGGCCGTACTACGCCCGGCCGGTCCGCGCCGCCGCGCAGCGGGCCCGCTCGGCCCCGTACGCCGAGTCGGCCCGGGCCGCCGGCTCGGGCCCGACCCGGCTCCTGTTCCGGCACGTTCTGCCGAACTCGGTCCAGCCGGCCCTCGCCCAGCTGCCGATCGACGTCTACAACATCTTCTTCGTCCTCACCGTCTTCCCGTACCTCGGCTGCCTGGGGGGCGGCGCCCCGTCGGCGGTCTTCAAGCCGATCTCGATCGTCCCCTCGCCGTACTACCCGGAGTGGGGCTCCCTGCTGGGGTACGGGGCCTGCTACGGCTGGAGCCTCCTCCCGTCGCTCGACGCCTGGTGGAGCTACGTCTTCCCGGCCGCCTTCGTCGTCGCCTTCGGCCTCGGGGTCATGCTGCTCTCCGACGGGCTCTTCCGGCTCCTGAGCGTCGAGGGGCTCCCCCGGTGAGCCCGTTCGACGGGCGTCGGGCGCCGACGGAGGCCCCTCCGCCCGACATTGCGACGGTTCCCACGCTTTCGGCCCGGGAGGTTTAAGTCGCCCCCGGCCGCCAGAGAGATTCCATGGGGACTCGGGCCCCGGGAATCCTCTCCTCCCCGGGGTCCGGTCCCTCCCGGTGGCGCTGGGCCCTCCGAGGGGGCCCGACCCTCCGGTGGGCGGTCGCCTCCGTGGTCCTCGCCCTCCTCCCCGGGCTTCCCGGGGCGACGGCGGCCCCGGTCGGGGTCCCCCTTCCGGGTCCGGGGCCTCCGGCACGGGCCGGCGCCGATCCGACCCCGGCCCCTCCAAGGGCGACCGGACCGAGCGGCGCGCCCCCCGCCCTGCCGGCCCCCCTCTACTCCCCGGGGCAATGGTACAACGTCACCGGCGACAGCGCCACCCCCCTTCCCCGGCTCGAGTCCGCCGAAGCGGCCTGGGACCCGGCCGAGGGGGAGATCCTCCTCTACGGCGGGGACAACTACTCGACCCCCTCGGCGGCCACCTGGGCCTACTCCGACGGGGAGTGGAGCGAGCTCAACGCCTCCGGGCTCCCCGGCCCGCTCTCGGGCGACAGCCTCGCGTACGACGCGAACGCCTCGGAGCTCCTCCTCTTCGGCGGGGTCGCCTCGCTCGCGACCCGGTCGAACTCCTCGACGACCTTCGCCTACCGGGACGGCCGATGGTCCGCGCTCGACCTGGCCGGCGCGCCCCCTCCGGTGGAGGGCGCGGAGATGACCTACGATCCGGCCCTAAACGGGGTCGTGCTCTTCGGGGGCGCCAACCTCTCCTCCGGGGGCGGCGCGAACGCGACGAACGCCCTCTGGCTCTTCGCGGACGGCGCCTGGAGCCGGCTCGCGTCGGCCGGCGGACCCGGCCCCCGCTGGTGGACGGAGATCGCCTACGATCCGGCGCTCGGGGGCCTCCTGCTGTACGGCGGGGCGAACCTCTCGGACGGGGTCTCCCACGCCCTCGGCGACACCTGGCTCTTCGCGCAGGGCCTCTGGAGCCGCCTCACGCCCGCCGCCTCGCCTCCCGCCCTCTCCGGGGGCCTCCTCCAGTACGATCCGGCCCTCGGCATCGCGGTCCTCGCCGGCGGCCTCCTCGCGAACGGGAGCGCCGACCCGGTCTCCTGGGAGTTCAACGGGAGCTCCTGGGCCCCGCTCCCGACCTCCTCGGCCCCCTCGGCCCACTCGGAGGGCTTCGGGGCCTACGATCCCGACGAGCGGGCGCTCCTGCTCGCCGGCGGCTCGCGCTCCGGCAGCTACACGGACCTCCTGAGCGGCTCCGAGACCCTCAACGTCTCCTTCCCCGACCGGGCGGACGTCGGTCAGGCCCTCGCCCTCAACGCCTCCGCCGCCGGCGGCGCGCCCCCCTTCGACTACCGGTACACCGTCGTCTGGGGCGACGAGCAGAACGCCTCGGGAAGCTCCGGCGACTTCACCCACTCGTACTCGGACCCGGCGACGTACCCGGTGAGCGTCGTCGCCCGCGAGGCGTCGGGCGCCTCCGCCGCCTGGAACGGGACGGTCGCCGTGCGCCCCGGGCCCTCCGTCCGGCTCCTCGGCGCCTCCGACACCGACGTCGACCTGCTGCTCGACCTGAGCGCGGGCCTCTCCGGAGGCACCGGACCGCTCGCGGTCACCTGGGAGCTGGGAGACGGCGAGAGCGCCTCGGGGAGCGGGATCGAGTACTCCTACGCCACGCCGGGGCGCTACGCGATCTCCGTCTGGGCCAACGATTCGCTCGGCGTCGCCGCGGTGGCCCGGACCAACATCACCGTGAGCGCGACGCCCGAGCTCCTCCTGCCGGCGGGCGGCTTCGCCGCCGACGCGGGGCTCCCCGTCGCCCTCTCGGCCGGGGTCACGGGCGGCACCGCCCCCCTCGACGTGCTCTGGGCCTTCCCGAACGGCTCCCTCGCCGTCGGCGAGAAGCTCCTCCACGTCTTCCCGCTCGCGGGGGAGGAGCCGCTCACGGTCGCGCTGACCGACGGCGCCGGCGCCCAGGTCTCCGACACGGTCGACGTCGCGGTCGCCCCCACGCTCTCGGTCGCGATCGGCGGGTCGACCGAGGCCCCGCTCGGAGGGACCGGCACCTTCAGCGCGAACATCACCGGGGGGACCGGACCCTACCGGTACGACTGGGCCTTCGCCGACGGGGAGAACGCGACCGGGACGACGGTCCGCCACCTCTTCGCCGGCGCGAC
>JASHVI010000205.1 GCA_030039525.1 Thermoplasmata archaeon | reverse complement strand
GAGGACCCGGACCTCGTCTCGCTGGCCACCATCCAGCGTCTCCTCGCCGAGCCGGCGGGCCGCGCCGGACGCCTCGTCCTCCTCACGCCGGGGCGCCTCCCGCTCGCGCTCTCCGAGGCCGCGGTCCAGGGGCGGGCCACCCTCGTGGAGCACGACCGGTTCCGCGAGCTGCTCCGGGGCCTGGACCTCGGAGCGCTCCTCGGAGAGGAGCCGAGGGGTCCCCACGACGTGCCGGGAGCCCGGCTCCTTCCGAGCGCCCGCCACCTGGACGCGGTCGTGGCGCGGGCGCGGACCTGGCTCGACTGGGGCGTTCCCGCGCTCGCGCTCCGATTCTACCGTCAGGCGCTCGCCCAGAAGCCCGGGTTCGGCCCGGCCCGTGTGGGCGCCGGGCGGAGTCTCGCGGCGCTCGGCCTCGGCGAGGAGGCCCTCGCCGCTTTCGAGGAGGTCCTCCGGGATCACCCGGGCGACATCGAGGCCCGCCTCGGGATCGCGGCGGTCCACGCCCAGGCCGGACGGATCTCCGAGGAGATCGCCCTCTTCCGCGAGGTGCTCTCGGACCGGCCCGACCGCGACGATGTCCGGGCCCAGCTGATCGCCGCCGAGATCGACCGGGGGGAGTGGAAAGCGGCGGCGAGGGAGCTGGCGGACATGCTGGGCCGTACGCCCGAGGACGCGCGCCTCCGGTACCTCCACGGGGTGGTGCTGGAGCGAACCGGCGACCCGGAGGGAGGCGCCCGGGAGCGCCGGACGGCGAAGGAGCTCGGGTTGGGGTGGGAGGAGGAGCGGCGGCTCGCCGCCCACCTCGGCTTGCCGGAGCCTCCGCCGGAGAAGGTCGAGGCGGGTCGTGCGCCCGCGCCTCCTCCGGAGCCAGAGCCCCGCCGCCGACGCGGCGGTCCGGCCACCCCGCGGAGACCCTCCCGGCGGCCGCGCGCGACCCGAGGCCGCAAACGTAAGTAGCCCGGTCCCGGGTGGCGCGCGGCGGAGCGCATGCGGGTGGTCTCGGTCCTGCCGAGCGCGACCGAGATCGTCTGCGCCGTGGGGGCCGGCGCGGCGCTCGTCGGCCGGAGCGAGGAGTGCGACTATCCCGCCGCCGTGCGTGAATTGCCGGTCGTCATGCGGGCGAAGACCCTCGACCTCGAGAGCCCCTCCCGGGAGATCGATGCCCGGGTCCGCCGGAGCCTGGAGGCCCGGGAGAGCCTGTACACGATCGACCTGGGCCGGCTCGCCGCGCTGCGGCCCGACCTCATGCTGACCCAGGACCTCTGTCGGGTCTGTTCGGTGACCGACGAGGAGGCGCGGACCGCCTGCGAGCTCGCCGGTGTCTCGCCCCGGATCCTATCGATCGCCCCTCGGAGCCTCCACGACGTCTGGGAGAGCGTGGTCCGTATCGGCGAGGCCGTCGGCCGGGGCGACGCGGGACGGAGCCTCTCCCGGGAACTGGAGGCTCGCACCGCCCGGGACCGCGGGTCGGCGCGCGATCGCGTCCTGGTCCTGGAGTGGATCGACCCACCGATCGAAGCGGGGCTCTGGACCCCGGAGCTCATCGAGAGCGCCGGCGGAGTTCCCTGGACGAGCCGCACGAACGCTCCGGCCCAGGCGGTGGACCTGGAAGCCCTCCGCTCGGACCCGCCGGAGCTCGTGGTCGTCAGCCCCTGCTCCTTCCCGGTGACTCGAACGGCGCGCGAGCTCGAGGGCTCGAGCCTGGCGAAGACGCTCGCCCGCCTCGACGTGCCCCGCGGGGTCTGGCTGGCCGACGAGGCCCACTTCAGCCGCCCGGGCCCCCGCCTCACGGAGGGACGGGAGCTGATCGCGAACGCCCTCGCGGGTCGGCCGCCGAGCGGGCGCCTTCCGGTCCGCTGCTGGCGAGCCCCCGCTCTGCCGGCGAGGAACTGACCGGTGTTCGGCATCCCGAACTCCTCGTACGTCACCGGTCCGCCGCCCCGGGAGACCCACCGGGTGACGACGTCGCTCACGGAGATCCTCCACCTCTCGGTCGCCTTCGTGGTCCTCACCGTCGACATCACGCTCATCCAGCTCCGCCTCGGTCTCAGCACGTTCGTCTTCACCCCCGCCGACCTGCTCATCGCCGGCGGCTTCGCGGCCGCGGCGACGTTCACCGGGTTCCTCGCGCACGAGCTCGCCCACAAGATCACCGCGCAGCGTCTCGGCCTCTGGGCGGAGTTCCGGGCCTCTCCGCTCGGCCTCCTGCTCTCGTTCGTCTTCTCGGCGGTGATCGGGTTCCTCCTGGCGGCCCCCGGGGCGACGATGGTCGACGGCTTCGGGGACCTCAAGGACTGGGGCAAGATCAGCATCGCCGGCCCCGGCGTGAACATGGCCTTCGGGGCCGTGTTCCTCGCGGGGGCCGAGGTGGCGAGCGGTCAGCCGGGCCTCTCGACCTGGACCGTCTACCTCGGACTCCTCGCGTTCTTCAACGGCTGGTTCGGGACCTTCAACCTCATCCCGGTCGGACCGCTGGACGGCCGCAAGGTCCTGCGTTGGAGCCCCTACCTGTGGGCCGGGGCGATCGTCTTCGCGGCCCTGATCACGATCATCGCCTACAGCCTCCTCTTCCTCCCGGGAACGCTCTGACGTCCCGATGTCCGACGGCCGGGTCACCGAGCTCGGGCAGGGGCGCCTCCTGCTCGACCTCGGCTTCCGGGACCACGACGGCCTGATCGCGTCGTACCTCGTCCCGGGCCCCGACGGCTGGACCCTCGTGGAGACCGGCCCGGGCTCCTGCCGGCAGGCCCTCGAGGCCGGAGTGCGTGAAGCGGGGATCGAGCCCGGCGAGGTGGCCCGGATCCTC
>JASHVI010000001.1 GCA_030039525.1 Thermoplasmata archaeon | reverse complement strand
GCCTCCGAGCGGCGGGCCGCGAGGCCCCACCGGGGGGACCGGGGGCTCCTCGGGGGCCGGCCCCCGCGCCCCCCGCTCACGCCCGGAGCGCCCCGACCGGCCGGCGTCCCCGGTTCGGCGGGATCAGGCCTACCGCCGGGACGAGGGCGAGGGCGAGGAGCGCCGCGGCCGTCCAGGCCTCCGGGTAGCCCGAGGCGACCACGACCGCGCCGAACACGACCGCGAAGGAGGCCGAGAGCACGAGCTGCACGCTCTCGATCGTCCCGATCGTGATCGGGAGTCGGGCGCCACCGGTCTCCTCGAGATGGGACGGGATGCCGTAGAGCAGCGCGACGGCCCCGCCGAAGAGGAAGCCGAGCGCGCCGTAGAGCGCCACGAACCCGGCCTCCCCGACCCGGGGGATCGCGAGCTCGAGCAGGCCGAAGGCCGCCGTCAATCCGGCGAGCGGGAGCCGTCGGTCCTCCCCGAGCTCCCCGATCCAGCCCCCGAAGACGCTCCCGGGCACGGTCCCCGCGAAGGCGACGGAGCTCGCCAACGCCGCGGCGTCGAGCCCCCACGACGGATGGACCGAGGTGACGTAGATCGCGGCGAACGAGATGACCGCGGTCGCGCCGGCGGCGGCGCCGCCGACCCCGATCGAGAGCCCCCAGGTCGAACGGGACCGGAGCGTCCCGCGTACGGCCGGCAGGGTCGCTTCCGGAACGTCGGAGAGCGGGCGGTCGCGTCGCGCAGGGAACGCGGCCAGCACGAGCGGCACCAGCGCGAGGGTGACCAGGCCGCCCCACGCCAGATCCGCGCGCCAGCCGAGGATCGGTTCGAGCAATGCGCCCGAGACGAAGCCGAGCGTGCCGCCGAGGACCACCCCGCCGGACCAGACGAGCCCGAGCGCGACCCCCCGGCGCTCGGGCGGAAAGGCCTCACCGACCCACCCGTAGGAGGTCACGTAGAACATCGAGCCTCCGATCCCCGCGAGGAAACGGAGGAGCGCGAGCACCGCGATGTCCGGGGCGAGCCCACCGAGCACCCATCCGGCCCCGAGGAGCATGAGCCCGGTCCCGAGCACCCGTCGCGCTCCCCAACGGTGCACCAGCGCGCCGGCCGGCACGGCCGAGACCGCGAGGCCGGCCGAACCGGCGCCGATGACCAGGGCCAGCTGGGAGGCCGGCGCCGCGAAGGAGTCGCCGATCGCCGGGAGAAGGACCGCGATGACCGCGCCGGCGGCCTGGTAGAGCAGGTTCCCGAGGACGAGGAGCGTGATCGGGATGGCCCGAGCCGTGCCGCTCGCCCCCGCGGGGCTGGCGGCCTCCTCGGACACTCCGCGACCTCCGCTCACGGAGGGCAGCGGTTCTCGGCTTTCAGCGTGGCGGAGCGGCCCTCACGACGCGTGAGGACTCCGGACCCTCTCGCGCCCAATCCCCGACCCATCCCGTAGAGATTCCGGTACCATCTTGGGAAACGCGCTTGCCACCCCCTCCCCCTCGAGGGAGATGGAGGTGTCACATGCACCGAACCAAGTGGACCCGCGGAATGACGGCGGCGACCGTCGGGGCGCTCGCGGTCGTGCTGGCGACGCTGGGGGTCCTCTCCCTCACGTCGGCCACGCCGATCCGCTCGGGTGTCTCGCCGGCCGCGGTCCTCGACTCGACGAACGGAACCGGGAACGGCAGCGGCAACGGGACCGGGCGGGGTCCGGGCTACGGCCCGGGCCCCGGACCGGGACCGATGGGACCGGGGATGGGCAACTGCACAAACGCGACGAACCTCACCCACCCACCGCCCCGTCCCCCGCCCGGGGCCCCGCCGCCCCCGCCCCCGGGGGCCCCGCCCCCCACCGGCGCTCCGCCCCCGAGCAACCGAACCTCGGAGTCGTAGCCCGCCCTCGAGGCGAGCCCTCGAACCCCTTCGGAGAGGGGGACCTCCCCCTCTCCCCTCCCGGCCCGGTCGGGCCCGGGATCAGTCGAGGCTCAGGTAGAGGAACAGGGTAAGCGCGAACGCCGCGAACCCGTAGCTGAGCACCAGGAACGGTCCGAGGCCGCCGGGACCGTAGCCGAAGAGGGCGAAGAGGAGGCTCGACGCGAAGAAGGTCTGGAAGGCGAGCGCCACGAGCACGACGACGAGTCCGAGCGCGAACCGGGCCCGCGTCTCGAAGTAGGTCCGCGTGTAGACGAACACGAGGGAGAGCAGGAGCACGAGGTCGAGCGTGGAGAGGAGGTAGCCGATCCGCGCGATCCCGGGCGGGGCCGGACCGGGTCCCCCTCCCGGCCCCGGCGGGCCGGGTCGGGGCGGGGCCCCGAGCGCCACCAGGACCCCGAGGAGGATCCCGATCCCGAGAACGATCGCCACGTAGCCTGCCGGTCCCCACGATCCCTTCTGTGCCTCTGCTGCCATGGTTGCCTCTTCCTACCTGCTCCGGTGCCGTGCCGCGATCCGCTCGAGCTCCTCCCATCGGGTCTCCAGCGCGGGGGCGAGCGAGTAGACCTGGCCGTAGTGCTCCCCCGTCGTCTCGAGGAGCCGGTTCTGCACCAGCACCCTCAGGTGGTGGCGGACCGTCGTGTAGTCCATCGCCACCGCCTCGGAGAGCTGCTGGGCGTTCCTCGGCTGCTCCCGGATCGCGCGCACCAGCGCGGTGCGGCTTCGCGCTCCGCCGCTGCTCGCGAACAGCCACCACAGGACCCGCGAGAGGCTGTCCACGGAGCGTCCGGGGCGAGGCCCGTGGACCGTAGTAAATTCGACGGTGGACCGGAGCGGGACCGGGGGCCGGCGGTCGCAGGGCGGGCAGGGCCCCCGGGAGCGGCGCGCCGAGGCTAAACGAAGGGCCGCGATTCCGCGGGAGACTCGTGAGGACCTCCCTCGGTCGGTTCGGGGCGCCCGCGCGGGAGCGGTCGAGAAGGCGCGGGCCCGATGCCCGCCTCGCCCTGCTCCTCGGGCTCCTGATGCTCCTTTCGGCCGGCCTCGAGCCGGTGCTCGCGAGCTCCGGGCGCCCGGTCGCCGGTGCCGCCCCGCCCTTTCGGGAGCTCGGGATGGGCAGCCGGGACCGGTCCGGGCCGGTCGCGATCCCCGCGAACCACCGATCCCTCGGGACCCGCCGGGTCGCGGCACCCGCCTCGGCCCCCGCCAATCTCACCCTGGGCGGCAGCGAGACGCTCGCGGTCACCCAGAACCTGGTGGTGACGAACCTGACGATCGAGGATGCCGCGAGCCTCACCTTCGGGAACCCGAACTGGACGGCCACCCTCACGATCGAGGGGAACATCCTCCTCGCCGGCTCCGGCCGGCTACTCCTCCACGACGCCTACGTCGACGTCGAGGAGGGCTTCGCCAACGAGTACACGCTGGGGGCCTACGGGAACTCGAGCTTGGAGCTCAACGACGTCCTCTGGAGCTC
>JASHVI010000025.1 GCA_030039525.1 Thermoplasmata archaeon | reverse complement strand
CCCCAGACGGAGTTCCAGAAGGAAGGGGAGCACATCAAGGGGTTCGACGCCCAGGTCTACTGGGTCACCAAGGGCGGGGAGAGTCCGCTCGACGTCCCGCTCGTCCTCCGCCCGACGAGCGAGACCGCGATGTACCCGGTCTTCTCGCTGTGGATCCGTTCCCACAAGGACCTCCCCCTCAACGTCTACCAGATCGTCAACACCTTCCGCTACGAGACGAAGACGACCCGGCCGTTCCTCCGGGTCCGGGAGATCCACTTCTTCGAGGAGCACACCTGCCAGCTCGACGAGGAGGCGGCGACCGAGCGGGTCCGCTCCAACCTCGAGGCCTTCCGCCGGATGGCGGAGGCCTTCGCCCTCCCGTACGTCGCCGTCCGGCGGCCCGAGTGGGACAAGTTCCCGGGGGCCCACTACTCCGTGGCCCTCGACATCCCCGTCGGCGAGGGGCGGAGCCTGCAGATCGGCAGCATCCACCACTACCGCGAGAACTTCAGCCGCCCGTACGACATCGGCTTCGAGGCGACGAGCGGCGAACGGAAGCTGGTCCACCAGACCACCTTCGGCCTCTCGGAGCGGATCCTCGGCGCCGTCGTCTCGGTCCATGGCGACGCGCGGGGCGTCGCCTTCCCCTCCGCGCTCGCTCCCGTCCAGGTCGTCCTGATCGCGATCCGCGGCAAGCCCGGAGGTGCCGACCCCGAGGTCGCCGCGAAGCGGCTCGAGGGGGAGCTGAAGGCGCGGGGGATCCGCGCCCAGCTCGACGCCTCGGAGGAGCGGCCGGGGGCGAAGTACTTCCTCTGGGAGTCCCGCGGCACCCCGCTGCGCCTCGAGGTCGGGCCGCGCGAGGCGGCCCAGGGGACGGCGACCGCGGTGAGCCGGCTCGGCACCCGGACGACGCTCGGCCCGGACCGCCTCGTCGAGGCGGTCGAGCTCGCCCTGCGGGCGCACGACGAGGAGCTCGCCCGGCGGGCGAAGGGCGCCTTCGAGGGGGCCTTCCGGATCGTGCGCGAGCGGGCCGAGCTGAAGGGGCTGCCCGCGATCGCGCAGCTCGCCTGGTGCGGCTCCGAGGAGTGCGGGCACCAGGTGGAGGAGGCGATCGGAGGCTCACTCCTCGGCACGCCGGAGGGGGACCCGCCGCTCAAGGACGGCGAACCGGGGCCCTGCCTGGGGTGCGGGGAGGCCTCGGGCACCCGGTGGGCCCTGGCGGCCCGACCGCTCTAGGGAGCCGGCCTAGGTCCGGGGGACGGTTGCCGGGGGCACCGGCGGGTCCGGGGCCACGAGCCACATCCCGGCGAGGCCGAAGAGGGCGAGGGTGATCACCACGGCGTAGACGCCGTTGTCGATCCAGACCCCGAAGGAGAAGCCCCACCAGAAGTAGAAGACCGCCGCGCAGGCGAGGAGCGCCGCGAAGCCGCCGAAGGCGACCCGGCGGGCGATCGGCCAGGGGTCGTGGACCTCCTCCTCCCCGGGCGCGGCCATCGGGCCCGTTCAGCCGGGCGTCGGATGATAACCCTTCCCCCCAAGACCGCGCGAGGGTTTATTCGCGCGGCTCCGCGTCGTACGGGCGGAGGCGCGGTGTCCCCCGAGAGCCCCCCCGCCGCCTCCCCGGGGGGCGGGGCGGCCGGGAGCCCCTCCGACCGCACCGAGCGTCGGATCCTCGTCTACGCGAGCGCGCTCGGCCGGGAGGCCGACTTCGCCCTCCTCGTCGACGCCCTCGGACTGGACGAGGAGACCCTCGTCGAGGCCGTCGAGCGGCTCGTCGCCCGCGGGGTGCTCCGGGAGGTCTCCGGGGGCGACCGGTTCACCTTCATCGACGACGAGCGGCGGGTCCAGATCTACCGGAGCCTCACCCAGAGCCGCCTTCGGATCGTCCACCGGAAGCTCGCCGAGGCGATGGAGCTGCGCCACCCCTCCCCCTCCTCCGAGATCGTCGCGGAGCTCGGCCGCCACTACTTCCTCGGCCGCGTCCCCGAGAAGTCGTACGCCTTCAACCTCGAGGCCGCCGACCGGGCCGAGGAGGCCGGCCGGACGGAGCTCGCCGTGCTGCACCTCGAGCGGGTCCGCCTCGACCGGCCGAACGTCCGGCGCCTCAGCCCCGAGACCGACGGACGCCTCGCCGAGCGGCTCGGCCGGCTCTACTATGCCCTCGGGGACCTGCGCGCGGCGGCCCGGCTCTTCGCCGAGGGGTTCGACGCGACCCCCCCGGAGGACCTCGCCCGGCAGGCGGAGCTCTGGATCGCGCGGGCGCAGGTCGCCCGGGACCTCCGGGACACCCAGACGGCCGTCGCCGGGGTCCGCAAGGCCGAGGCGCTGTACGAGACGCTCGACAGCGCCCCCGGGCTCGCGCTGGTGCATAGGACCCTCGCGCGGGTCGCCTTCGACCGGGGGCGGTACCGGGAGGCGCTCGAGGAGGGGATGATCGCCCTCGACCTCCTGAGCGAGGCCAACGACCCCCGGACGATCGGGCTCCTCTCCGTCGAGCTGGGGAACGCCTTCCAGCGGCTCGGACCGGAGGTCTGGGAGGAGGCCGTCGAGTGGTACGACCGGGCGATCGGCCGCCTCAAGGAGGCCGGGGAGAGCGGCGCCGTCGCCGAGGCGTACCGGGAGCGGGGGCGGACCCTCGCCCCCCACCGCCCCGACGAGGCGCTCGAGGACCTCGCGAGGAGCCGCCTCGCGGCCGAGGCGGCCCACGACCCGATCTCGGAGGCCTGGGCCCTCCTCGAGGCGGTGCCGATCCGGCTCGCCCTCGGGCAGAGCGACGAGGCCGAGCGGGACAACCAGCTCGCCGAGCAGCTGATCGCCGACCGGGAGGCCCCCGGGGCCCGCGCCCGGGCCGGTCTCAACGCCGGGGTCCTGAAGGAGCGTCGCGGCCAGTGGGAGGAGGCGGAGCGCGCCTACCGGGCCGCCCTGGATGGGGCCCGACGCGAGGGGGAGGAGGGGGCCGAGGCGGAGGCCCACTTCCTGCTCGCCCGGCTCCTCGGGAAGACGGGGGCGTCGCCGAAGGCGCGCGAGGAGTACGAGGCCGCGAGCCGACTGAGGCTCCCCGTC
>JASHVI010000204.1 GCA_030039525.1 Thermoplasmata archaeon | reverse complement strand
CGAAGCGGAATCGCGGCCCCCCGGCCGGCGGGCCTCCCCCCCCTCCGCTCACGCCGTGGCTCCCGGCCCGGGGGCGGGCCGTCCGAGGAATCGCACGAGCGGGGCCAGCGACCAGTAGTCCTCCCACTCGATCACCGGGGCCTCCTTCCAGGCGGCGGCCAGGCGCTCGCGGCGCGCCAGCCGGAGGAGACGGAGGGCCAGCTGCTCCGACCGGCGCTGCGGCGCGAGCGAGCCGGTGAGCAGCGTCACCGGGGAGGGGGCGAGGACGAACGGCGCGAAGCCGCGCCGTCGGAGGTGGGCGAGGAGCAGGGGCCCGTCCTCGTCGGAGAGGCTCGAGATCACGAGGGTGCCGAGGCCCTTCGGGAAGTGCCGGGAGAGGGAGACGCCGAGGCGCTCCGGGGGTCCCGCGGCCTCGCCGACCCGGGTCGCCTCCAGGAGCCGCCGGAGCCGGAAGCGCTGCAGGCGCCCGGAGCCGAGCGGGAGGACCTCGGCGTACTCCGCGAACGTCGCGAGCCCGACCCGGGCCTTCTCGGCGAGGAAGGCCGAGGCGATCCCGAAGGCCGCCGAGCGGGCCATCGAGAGGAGCTCCGCGTCGTGGGTGGCGCCGAGCGAGGTGGGGCGCAGGTCGAGGACGATGAGGAGGTCCCCCGTCCGCTCCATCAGGTACTCGTTCGCGAGCCAGCGCCCGGCCCGGGCGGAGGCGGCCCAGTTGATCTGGCGCGGCGTGTCCCCCGGCACCGACGGGCGGATCGCGAAGAAGTCCCCCGAGCCCCCGCGGTGCCTTGAGAGGACCTCCCCCGGGAAGACGGTGGTCCGGCGGAGGCGCGTCGCCTTGAGGCGCGCGAGCTCCGGGGGGAACCGCTCGAGCTGGAGCGCGCTCCCCTCGACCGGGATCGCCCGCTCGACGAGGCCGAGGGGGTCCCGCCAGAGGACCCGGGGGAGCGGAAGGATGGCGAGGCAGGGGTACTTCGAGACGTACGAGAGGTGGACCCGCACCTCCCCGGGCTCGCGCTCCCATCGCGGGGGGGAGCGGGCCCGCAGCGGCACCGGCAGCTCGGTCCGCAGGTCGAGGCCCCCGGCATCGAGCCCCGGAGAGAGTCGCAGGGTGCCGTCGACGTCGACCGAGGGCCCGGACCCGCTCGACGTCCAGGTCAGCTGCGCCCGGGACCCGGCGGGCGGGGCCCCCGCGATCGCGGCGATCGGGCCCGCGAACAACGGGACGCTGAGGAACAGGAGGGCGACATCCCGCAGGAGGAGCGCGAGGAGGACGGCGATCGCCCCCGCCAGGAGCAGCGCGCCCCCCCGGGGTGTGAGGCGGGGCCGGGGCCCCCCGGACCCGCCGATCACGTGCGGGCCTCGACCTCGGCGATCCGGGACTCGACGTAGTCGAGGAACTCCCGCTCCGGGGCGGCGAGGGCCGCCCGCTCCTCCTCGAGGCGCTTCGCCGGATCGAAGGGCAGCCCCGTCTCGATCCCCGCGAGCCGCGCGAGGATCCTCCTCCGCCCGAACTCCCCCTCCCGGAACGAGCGGCCGAGCAGGATCAGGGGGTCCCCCTCGAGCTCGGGGGGCGGCGGGAGCGAGAAGCGGACGTGCTCCTGCAGCACGAGGCCGAGGAACGCGACGAGCAGGAGGGCGGCGACCGCGGCCGCGATCGCCGCGTTCCTCGGGTCGGCCGTCAGGAAGCCGAAGAAGAGGCTGACGGCGGCGAGCAGCGGCAGCCCGGCGAAGCGTCTCCAGGCGCTCACCGACGGAGGACCCCGGGCTCGACCATCTCGGCCTTCGCCGACTCGAGGGCCCGTTCGGCCCGGGCGACCGCCTCCGGTCCGAGCTCCCGGCCGCGGGAGTACCGGGCCTCCTCGAAGAGCGCGGTCATCTCGTGGGCCGTCGAGGCCCGGATCCGGTAGACGCGCACCAGCTCCGCCTCGATCTCCCGGGGGGTCGAGTACTCCAGCCTCGGCAGCCCCTTCGAGACCCGGCCGAGGAGCTCCCCGTAGGCCCGGATGATCCGGGACCGCGCGTCCTCCTCCGGCGAGGCGGCCCGGAGCAGGTCGAGGGCGGCCTGGAGGTCCGACGGCCCGGCCGATGGGCCCTCCTCCGGGCCCTCCGGCCGGCTCCGGCCCGCCACCATCGGGGGCACGACGTAGACGGCGACGACGACGGCGGCGAGGATCAGGCCGATCAGCAGGTACCCCTCGTAGCTCGGCGGCGCGACGAGCGTGGTGTTGTTGACCGACCCGGTCGCCGGCGAGCAGTTCACGTGGCACATCGTCGAGTTCAGGGGAGCGGACCCGTTCGTCGCGTTCGTCGCCGGGGACGCCGCGGGCGCGAACGTGTGGATCACGAAGTAGAACCCCACGGCGACGAGGAGCACGACGATCGCCACCGACCAGATCGAGGAGGGCAGGAACTTCGAGCTGCTCAGCCGGGTCATGACCAGGGGGAGGAGGATGATCGCGACGAGCAGCACGAGGATCGCCAGCCCCGCCCAGTGGGGGAGCGACGGGCCGGACGTCGAGGGGAACAGCCGGTAGCCGGTCGACGAGGGGGCCTCGAGCAGGAGCGAGGCCGCGAGGCCGAGGAGCGCCGCGACGACCAGCAGGAGCCCCGCGCGGGAGAGGGTAGGCCGACGACCCGCGGCCACGGCCGGACACCGGGCCGGCGGTTATCCACTTTCCATCCGGCGCTCCCCGCGCCTCAGGCCGCGGGGGCCGTCGTCGAAGGGGCCGTCAGGAGGTAGGCGCTCCTCCGCTCGTGCTCGACCTCCAGGACCTCGAAGCCGGCGACGGAGTAGCCGAGGTCGAAGGCGGCGCGGAAGGCGTCGCGGACCGCGTGCCGCCAGCGCCGCGCCCCGGAGGGCTCGTGCTGGCGGACGAGGTCGATGTCGAACGGGACCTCCACCTGCGCCGCCGGGGTCGACGGCTCGGCGACGGCGGTCGGGAGCCTCAGGCCGGAGTCCCCGGCCTCGGTCTCGAGCAGGCGGGGCGCCGACGCGAAGCGGGGATCGGCGGGGGGAGCGGGGCTCCGGGGGGCCGCGAGGTGCTGCTCGACCGCGGGGACGGCGAACGGCCAGCGCCACTCGAGGCGGTCGGTCTCCCGGTCCGGCGCCTCGGCCGCCCCCTGCTGCCCGTAGTAGTGGGTGAGGTAGCGCTCCGCGGTCGCGCCGAGCCGGTGGAAGAGGAGGAAGCCGGCCCGGCTCTCGAGCGGGTCGACGGTCCCCCGGAGCGACTCGAGCCCCTGCTTCCGCACTTCGTCGCGGACGGCCAGGGCGAGGCGGAACCCGAGGCCGTGGTTCTGGTACTCGGGCCGGACGACGAAGCGCTGGACGTAGTGGTACAGCGAGCTCCCGTCGAAGCCGAGGAAGCCGACGGAGACCCCGGCGAGGTAGATGTCGGTGAAGGCCCCGAGGACCACCCCGCCGTGGTCCTGCGCGGCCCGCATCAGGCTCACGGGGGCGGGGGAGTCCGAGGCGCCCGCGGGTCCGAGGGTCTGGAGCTCCTCGGCGGCCCGGAACTCCTCGGGTTTGGCGAGCCGACGGAACCGGAACCCGGAGGCGCCGGGGAGCTCCGCCGCCATCGGAGGCCGAGCCGGGGCGGACTAGATAAGGCGCCCGGGCGGAGCGCTTACCGGCGGATCCTAAGCTCCGCCTTCTTGTCGGCGTACCGGAGTTCGTCGTTGGGGGTGAGCTCCCAGAGGAGGTCCTCCACCTCGGGGAGGTTCCGGAGGAACTCCGCCTTCGACTTCGTGACCATGAGGTACTCGAACCGGCTCCGGGCCAGGTAGTACGCCCCGACGAAGTAGGCGCCGATGATGGTGATGATCGGTCCCGCGAAGACGAAGATGAGGTTGTAGTTCCCGCCCCCCGCCGGGGCGGTGACGCTGTTGATCGCGACGAAGACCGGGGTCGTGTTCACCGGCGTGAAGTAGCCGACCGCGAGGGCCGTGAGGAAGATCCCGGCCGCGAGGACGAGGATGGAGAGGAGGAACCGGTAGGTCCGGAGCTCGTAGCGGAGCCGCCGGCCGAGGGGCTCGGCCGGCTTCGGCTCGTCGGCCATCCGGCAGGCGGCAAGGAGGCCTCGTTATAGGGTTGGTGGGGCCGAGCGAGGCCGCGCGAGGGGGCCGGAGAGCGCGGAGCCCGGGCCTCGGCCCGTGCCGGGCCCCTCGCGGGTCGCACCCCGGGACCGGAGTCCCATTTCGGCGTCATCCGAAAGATTAACCCCTCGACCCCGCTATCCGCGCGCATGGCAGCCCCCTCGAGCTCGCCTCCGCCGAGCGGATACCAGGCCCCTCCCGCCCAGGGCTACGCGTCCCCTCCCGGGACCGCGTACCCGGGCGCCGCCCCGGCCCCGGCGTGGAGCCCGGCCGCCTCCCCGATGCCGGCCCGCCCGATGAACTGGGACTTCTGGTCGTTCCTGATCCGGTTCTTCGGATTTGCGCTCATCTTCCTCGGCGCCCTCCTCGTCGTCCTCCTCTCGACGCCGAGCAGCGGGTACATCGGGGCCTCCTCGAGCACGCTCACCAGCATCTCCCAGAGCTACCTCAACGGCGTGCTCGCGGGACGCCTCCTCCTCGCCCTCGGCGCCTTCTTCCTCGGCATCGGCGCGGGGATCAAGCTCCACTGGGTCCTGAAGGCCCCCGCCCCCGGCGAGTCGGACCGGATGGCCTGGGTCGCCCTGGAGCGGTTCTTCAACTACGCCCTCCTGGCGCTGTCCCTCCTGATCCTGATCTGGGTCTTCCACTACTACCCGTCCGTGACCCCCACCACCACGCCCGGCGCGGCCTGAGCGGGGTTCCTCGCTCGGGGCTACCGGTCCGTCCGCCCGTACCGCCCGCCGGGGCTCGCCGGCTCCGCGGTCGGTCCCCCCTCCTCCGGCGGCGGCCGGACCTCCCGGAGGATCTGGCGCCGGGTCTGGTAGAGCCCCGCGGATCCCCCCGCGATGGCGACCGAGGCGATCGCAATCCCCGCGACGCCCTGCAGGGAGCCGAGCCCGAGCAGGAAGAAGCCGACCCCCTCGAGGATCGCCGCCCGGCCCACCGAGCCCGGCCGCCGGGAACCGGGCGGGCCGGTCGGGGTCGACTGGATCCCCCCGGCGACCAGCAGGAGCACGAAGGCGAGGGCCTCCAGGACCGCGGCCCCCACGGCGATCGCCGACACCGTCGCCGCCCCGAACACCTGCGCCACGACGGCGAGGCCGAGCAGCCCTCCGGCCCCGGCCCGGTAGCCGAGCGCGTAGAACGGCATCGAGCCGTCCGAACCGAAGTAGACCGATCGGGCGATGAGCACCTGGGCCCCCTCGAGGACGGCGACCAGGGCGACGAGGGAGATCACCGTGCCCGGTAGGCCGCCGTAGAAGAGGCTGGTCCCGAGCAGATAGAACAGGAACGCGAGCACGACCCCGACGAAGAGCCCGGCGGTGTAGGCGTAGACGACCTTCCGCTCGACGAAGAGCGAGCGCGGGACCTGCGGGGCCGCGTACTTCCCGATCTCAACATAGACGAATCCCCCGGAGATCGGGATGGCGACCAGCGCCCCCCAGGTCACCGGGTCGACCACGGCGCCTAGCCGCCCCGGCGGCCGACCGAGAGGAATCCGGTGTGTCCGAGCATCTCGAACTCGGGCCGGGTGCCGCCCTCGCCGACGTGGAGGGCCCGCTCGAGGAGCTCGAGAGAGCGGACCTCCTCGAAGCCGGCCTCCCGGAGCGCCCGCACGGTTCGCTCGAGCTGGTTGTACGTCGGGGTATAGGTCGCGACGTGCCCCCCGGGGCGCAGGGCGTGCCGGGCGCCCGCGAGGACCGCCCACGGCTCCGGGAGGTCGAGCAGGACCGCGTCGAGCGCTTCAAGCCCGAAGCCGGCCGTCGCGACGTCGCGCTCCGCGAACTCGACCCGCTCGCCGAGCCCGGAGGCCACGACATTCGTGCGGGCGACCTCCAGGAAGTCGGCGCGCCGATCGAAGCTGTGGACCCGCCCGGACGGCCCGACGGCCCAGGCGAGCACGATCGTGAGCGCCCCCGACCCGGATCCCGCCTCCGCGACTCGCTGCCCGGGGCCGATCCCGGCGAGCAACAGGAGGTGGGCGGCGTCCTTGGGGGTGACGATCTGCGCCCGACGCTTGAGGTGCGCGAGCAGGTCGGAGAGCGACGGTCGGAGGATCCGGAAATCGGCGCCCCCCCAACGGATCGTCCCTCCCGGGGCCGTCCCGATCGCGGGTCCCAGGTCGAGCACCCCGAGGTCGGGGAGGGACTGCGGACCCGCGCTCGCCCTCAGGAGGAAGCTCTCCCCGCCCGCCCGACGGAGGAGCACCGTTTCCCCTTCGGCGATCGGTGGCTCCGTCAGGGATCTCCCCCCGCCCCGGCGGACCCCGTACCGCTCATAACGAGGGCGCCGGCGCCGCCCCCGGGCCGGCGGAGCGCCACCGGAATTCGCGTACCGTTATATGGCGCGATTCGGTCGGCGCGCCCCGACTCGCGGGCATAGTGTAGTCTGGTTATCACACAGGCTTGCCAAGCCTGTAACTCGGGTTCAAATCCCGGTGCCCGCAGCCTGCTTCATGCGCCGCCGATCCGCTTCGTGATGCCGACGTGAGCCGTCTCGGCGACGGCTCGCTCAACCCGGCGGAGAGCCGCGGGAGGCCCGTGAACTCCGGAACCCGGGCGATCGACCTCCGTCGGCCGGCGGAGCGCGGTGGACTCGCCCGGGAGGACGGCAAAGCACTACGTCGAGTCCACGGACTTTGTCGGTCATTCCAATCGGAGACGGGCCCGCACCGCGCGTGTCCGGTCGGCGACCCTCCCGCGGTCTCGCTCGGCAGCAAGTTCGGCTCGCCCGTTCGAATCCAGATCGGACCAAGCGCCCGCGAAGTCCGACAGAGGGCGCGGCGGGCGGAAGTGCCGCTTCACGAGGTCGCTGAAACTCTCGCCCCTCTTCTTCTGGGCC
>JASHVI010000203.1 GCA_030039525.1 Thermoplasmata archaeon | reverse complement strand
ACCTCGCGGCCTGCCGCGACGGGCCGCAGACGGCGAGCGCGCTCGCCCGCGCGAGCGGCCTCGACCGGATGCAGGCGTACCGCTCGATCCGGGGGCTCGAGAGCGCCGGGCTGCTCCGCGGCGTCGCGGGCCGACCGATGCGCTTCGCGGCCCTCGCCCCGGCCGAGCTCGTCGACGGGTGGATCCGCAGCTCCGGCGAGCTACTGAAGCGGCTCGAGGCGGACCGGGAGCGGCTGCTCGACGAGTGGAACGACGAGCTGACCCGCCCGGACCCGCGCGAGCCCCGGAAGTTCGCGATCCTCGAGGGGCGGGCGACGATCCAGGGGTGGCTGAGGCGCCAGATCGGCTCGGCCCGCCGCGAGATCCTCCTCGTCGCCGGGAGCGCGACCCTCGCCCGGGCGATCGACGGCGGCATCGACCGCGCGCTCGCCGAGGCCCACCGCCGCGGCGTCCGGATCCGCCTCGTCGCCCCGATCGGGGGGGCCTCCGTGAAGGACGCGAAGCTCTTCGAGGGGTTCACCGAGCTCCACCACACCTCCGAGACCGTGACGAGCCGGACCGTCGTGATCGACCGGGACCTGACCCTCGTCTACGTCTCCGGCGAGGAGGGGTTCGGGTCGAGCGACGCGGTGCAGGTCGCGCTCTGGTCGAACGCCCCCTCGTTCGTCGGGCTCGCCCGCGAGTACCACCATCGGCTCTGGAGCCGCTCGGTCCCGGCGGAGAGCCGCTTCGTCGAGCTCGAGAACCCGCCGAGGGCCGAGCTCGCGGTGACGCCGGGCAACGGCTCCGAGCCGTTCGATCGGCTCCGCGAGATCGCGGAGCTCGGGATGCGGGCGACCGGGGTCTCGGAGCTCCGGCTGGACGTCCCCGAGCTGATCGAGACCGTGGCCCGGCGGCTCGGGGGGCAGATCGCCAGCGGGCTCTCGGGCTCGGAGGTGCCGGAGGTCGTCGACGGGCTCGGGGAGTTCTACCGGACCCACGCGATGGGGCGCCTCGACGTCGCGAAGGCGCGCCCGCTCACGCTCCGGGTCCGCGGCTGCTTCGCCTGCACCGAGCAGTCGCCCGAGGTCGGGCGGATCCTCTGCCCCGCCCTCCTCCAGACGGTCCTCGAGACGCGCGTCGGCGCGCCGTTCTCGGTCTCGAAGCCGGATCCGAGGCGCCACGCCTCCCGGGGCTGCCGGTTCGTCGTGACGCCCGGGTAGGGTTCCCCGGGAGGGCCCCCGGCGACACCCCGCACCAACGGGTAAATAGCGCGCCCGGGTCGGAGGCGGGATGGACCGCCGGAGGCTTCCGAGGCTCTCGGCCGCGCTGCTCGCCGTCCTCCTCGCGGCCCCGATCGTCGGAGCGGTCCCCGCCGCCGGCCTCGCGCCGGCGCTCGCGCTCCGGCCCCTCGCCTCCGTCGCCCCCGCCTCCGGCGGGCTCCGGGCCGGCTTCGCCTTCGTGGCGAACTTCGAGGACCACCGGGCGGACGGCTTCCAGGCCCTGAACGGCTCCGCGCACGTCGTCACCTCCCCGAACTTCGAGGGGGAGCCCGCGTTGCGCGCCACCGGGACGCACGCCGCCCCCCAGGTCGAGGTCGCGCGGAAGGGGATCCTCCTCGGCGAGACCGAAGTCTCCTTCCAGGCCCAGGTCGACGTGGGCCACGGGACCGGGTTCGTCGGCCTCTGGAACGCGACGGGCCCCGTCGCGGTCGTCGGCCTCCGGGGCGCCCAGGTCTGGGCCGGGAGCTCGCCGTCGACCGCCGTGCGCGTCGGGACGGTACCCCACGACGCTGTCGAGCCGGCGGGATGGGTCCTCGTGCTCGCGAACGTCGCGCGGAACGGCACGGGGAAGAGCGCGCCCTGGGTGATGACCGTCTACGCCGACCAGACGAGCACCCCGATCGCGACGAACGTCTCGGTCCCCTCTGCCGGCACCTACCACCGCGCCCTGCTCGAGACGACCGGGGGGACGGTCGCCTACTCGGACGTCGTCTTCGAGAGCGAGCCGATCCCGATCACCATCCCCGGATACAACCCCATGGACGGGTACGGCCAGGGCTCCGGCTCGGTCGTCCAGTACCTCCCCGCGTACACCCAGGTGAACGCCACGGAGCGGCTCGCGAACTGGAGCTCGCCGGAGCGCGGGATCCTGAGCTTCCAGATCAACGCGATGAACGCGACCGGGACCCGCCGGTCGACGTGCAACGGCTTCTTCCAGCTGGGCGTGGAGCTCGAGCCCGGCGGGCTGATCGCCCCCTGGTACGTCCCCGGGAGGTCCTGCCGGCCCGACTTCTTCGGCCACTCGGCGGGCTGGACCGGGTTCTCGAGCCCGAACGGCACGGTCCTCGATCTCAGCATCGTCGACGAGCCCGCCTCCTCGGCGGTCGTCTTCCAGATCGTCGACCTGAGCGTCACCGGCGCGAGCCGGACCTGGACCGCGACCGTGCCGTACTCCGGCGGGGCGTTCTACTCGACGTACACGCAGCTCGAGTGGCAGTCCGTCTCCCACTACCCGATCCGGGACTACCACCT
>JASHVI010000202.1 GCA_030039525.1 Thermoplasmata archaeon | reverse complement strand
TCGTGGAGATCTCCGCCTGCCAGGCCATCACGCTGGCCGCCACCGTCGAGTACGAGAGCCAGGGCGTGAACTGGGCGACCGGCAGGAACAGGAAGTACGGTCCTTCGAGCCCGACGTAGTAGAAGGCGAGGGTGAGGCCGGAGATCCAGAGGACCGTCAGCAGGAGCCGCCGGTCGAGGGTCGCGACGAGGATCAGCCACGGCAGGGTCCAGATCAGGTACTGCGGCTGGGTCACCGCGAGGGCGGTGTAGCTGACCGCGATCGAGGCGAAGCAGGCGCACGCGAGGCGCGGCGTCATCCGGTCGGGGACCGTGCTCCGGCGCCAGTAGACCACCGCGATCAGGGCCACGGCCACGAGGGTGATCGCCCCGGTGAGGAGGCCGACCTCCGCGGTGTGCAGGAAGATCCAGTTCCGGAAGCCGCTCGCGCCCGGCACCGACGTGAGGGAGTAGATCCAGAACCCTCCGAAGGACTCGCCGATCGACGGCCCCGTCGTGGCGCTGATCACGTAGTCGCTGAGGATCCCGGGAGGCCAGAGCGTGACGAGCAGGATCCCGCCGAAGCCGGCGAGCCAGGCCACTCCGCCGACGAGGAAGTCGCGGAAGCGCCCTCCCGCCTGACGGAGCAGGACGGCCGCGACGAGCCCGACCAGGAAGACGGGGAACAGCTTCAGCAGGACCCCGACGCCGAGCGCCGCCCCCGAGGAGACCGGGTAGCGGTGGATGAGGAGGAACAGGCTCCCGACCGCGAAGAGCGAGGGCAGCACGTCGTAGGCCCCGTGCACGGAGGAGACGGTGATGACGAGCGGATTGAGGAACCAGAGCGCGAACCCCAGGCGGGCCGCGCGCTTCGATCCGGTGGACTCCTGGACGATCTGATAGATCAGGCCGGAGATGAGGAGGTCCCCCATCCAGAGGAGGGACTTCTCCAGCAGGGTGTAGGCGGTGACGTTCATCGCCGTCGGGAAGATCGGCCCGTAGAGCATCGTGAGGCGCAGCAGCGTGGGATTGACCAGGAGGATCCCGTCGGCGGGCGTGAAGAGCTGGACCGAGCGGCCGAGCAGGTTGAGCAGGTCGATCCAGCCGGGCGGGTAGACGATGAGGTAGGTGTAGGCGCCGCCGCCGTAGGCCATCGTCACCGAGCTCTCCGCGAAGGTCTCGACGTCGGTCTCCTGGGTGAAGGGCGCGAGCGCGATCCGGACGGCGAGCCCGAGACCGACGACCAGCAGGAACCACGAACGGTCGGGGAGGCTGCCGACCCGCTCGCGAAGCCGGCGCACGGGCCCGAGGTTCGCGAGCGATTCGGGCGCCCGCAGCATCGCGAGGCCCCATCGCTTCGCGGTCGTCCAGGCCGATGGCCCCGGCCGGGCCGGCACGTCCGGGGGCCCTCCGGACTCGACCGGCGACCCTTCGGCCCTCGCTTCGAGGGGGTTCAAATCCCACCCCCCCGACCGCGGCGAGGAGCCCCACCGGGGCCGGGTGGGCGGCTCGGAGGGAGAGGAGGGTGGGCCCACCGCTCCGGTCGGGGTCCGCGATCGAGCACTCACCCCCTCGAGTCTGCGGCCCGAGAAAGCTCCATCGAAGCCGAGGAAGCCTCGGGCGGCCGCGCGGCGCCGCCGGGAGCTGGGCCGGGGTCACGCCGGTCGGAAGGCGACCGTGAGCTCCTCGAAGCCGTAGAGCGGCCAGAGCATCGGGCCCGAGACCCCTCCGAGGAGCGGCGAGGCCGCGACCTTGACCAGCATCAGGCCGAGCGATCGGGCGCTGCGATGGACGCCCGAGAGCTCGATCCGAAGCCCGGCGGTCTCGAGGGCGGCGCGCAGGGCGTCGGTCCGAATCACGGTGACGTGCGTCGGGTCGTCAAAGAAGTTGAGCGATCCCGAGCGGTGCGGAAAGTCCACGCTCTCGGCCCTCGGGTAGGCGAGATACAGGACTCCGCCCGGACGGAGCTTCTCGCCGAGGGCGGCGGCGACCTCGATCCCATTGCGGAGATGCTCGATCACGTGCGCGGCCACCACCAGATCGAAGTGACCGTCGGGGATCGCGTCGAGCGAGCCGGTCTCGAGGTCGATCCGGAGGAACGCGTCCATCGACCGGAGATCGGCTTCGGAGGTCTCGTACTCCTCGCGATCGAGCCCCGTGTACCGCGCCTCGGGGTAGAGCGCCCGGAAGTAGCCCACGGAGTGGTTGCCGCATCCGACGTCGAGGATCTCGAGCCCGGGCCTCGGGGGGACCAGCTGGCGGCAGCGAGCCACGCGATCCGGGCAGAGGAACGGCCCGAGCACGGGATGCGACCGGAGCCGAACGATCGCGTCGCTCGCGTTCACGTCCGAAGTGCCCTACCCCCCCTCGCGGGGCCTACGGCTCCCGCCGGCGCTTCGCCGCGGTGCGGGCTCGCCGGGGCCCTCCCGTCGGCGCCGTCGAAGGACGAGGATCCTGAGGACACGACGGCGAGGCGGGGGCTCGGGCAATTTGAGGGCCCCCCGTGGAGGGGAACGATAGGGTTCGACCCGCCGACTCCGCCCTCGGCATCCTCGGAGCTACTGACCGTCGAGAAGTTGTCTTGCCCCACCCTGACGGCAGATTGGTCTGATCTCATCCTTTCCTGCGAATCAGTCGGGCAGCTTCGAGGAGCCTGCGAGCTTCGATAGGAGCTGCGGGCGATCGCGCATCCGTACCACGGCCAGGCGAACGCCTCGCTTGAGCTCCTTCAGATCGTGAGGCGCAAAGCTCGCCAGTTCGTGCTTCTTCAGATGGGCCCACACCCACTCCTCAGGGTTCAGGTCCGGGCTGTACGCGGGAAGTCGGTGGGCCTCGAGCCGAGGGTTCTTCTCGAGGAATGCTCGGACGAGCTTGGCCCGGTGAGGTTGCCCGTTGTCCCAGAAGACCATGATCGGTCGCCGACGGATGTGGCGCTGGAGATGCCGGAGGAAGGCGATCACCTGCGGACCCCGGATGGAACCCTTGCGCACTTTG
>JASHVI010000201.1 GCA_030039525.1 Thermoplasmata archaeon | reverse complement strand
CCCGGCGGCGGATTCGCCTGTCCGGCATAGACCCCGTCGACATAGGCCGTCACCCCCGTGATGTGCTGCTGGCTCGACGGCCAGTTCCAGCCGGTCCCCGACACGAACGGGTTGTTGTTCGGGAGGCTGACGTTGAGCCCGAAGGAGATGTTGGAGCCCGAGCCGAAGAAGTTCCGGTGGAACCCGGCGGGGGTCTGGGTCCAGGCGAGCACCGGGTCCGGCAGGACGAGGATCGGGGTGCTCGTGTAGTTCCGCCGGACCGAGTCGTTGAAGACGCAGGTCTGGAGCACGCTCAAGGAGGTCCCGACCTCCGGCGGGCAGGGCTCAGGGATCGAGACGGTGTCGTTCGACTCCCCGGGGACCGAGGCGGCGATCACGCCGACCGCGGCGAGCCCGTCGGCGGTCTCGATCGGGCCGCCCCAGATCGGGCTCTGCGAGGTGTTCGACTCGTTCTGCGGGATCTGGATCGTCGCGATGCCGTCACCGCCCGTCACCGACGAGCTCGCCGTGTCGTTGGTGTAGCCGACGACGCCGAACGACGGCTCGTAGTTGTAGAACTTGGTGACGCGTCCCAGGTCGTAGTTGCCGAACCAGACGGGGTCCCCCGCGACGGTCTGGTTCTGGTAGGTGTTGACCCGGACGTTCAGCTCCTCGCCGGCCCAGCCGAAGAGGACGGAGTACCATCCGGACTGGTTCACCGAGTTCGGGGCCCAGAGGTTCTCGTCGCGCGGGGTGACCTTCTGGTAGGTCGCGGAGGAGTGGGTGGCGTAGAGGATCCAGGCGACCCAGTTGAACGAGGAGAACTCGCCGTCGTAGTTGTCGACGAGGCCGATGTTCGGCGGCGGCACCATCGTCTCGGTGGTGTTCGCCGTCTCCGTGCTGTACGAGGCGTTGATGAACAGCGTCGTGGGCTGGATGACGTTCCAGGTGTAGACGTAGGCGTAGCCGGTTAAGTTGGTGAACGTCTCGGAGACGTTCTGGCTGATCGGCGTGTTGGCGTCCCCGTACGACTGGGAGGCGTTGAGCGCCCGGCTCCCCTCCCAGGCGAGGCTGTACGGGGAGGCGACCGATCCCGTGACCCGGGCGTCGTAGACGCCGACGCCGTTGAAGGTCACCCGGACGACCAGGAGGTTCTCGCCGACCGGCCCGCCCGGGTCCGCGAAGAGCGGCGGGTCGACGAAGCCGAGTCCCAGGCCGAAGGTCGCCGAGCCGCCCGTGATCGTGGAGCTGTCCGGCTGCACGACCTGGACCGAGAGCTGGCCGACCGTCGGCAGCGCCCAGGAGATCCAGTCGTACTCGAAGCCCAAGCTCTTGCTCGAGGAGTCGCCGAGGGTGAAGATCAGGAGCCCGGGGGTCGTGATCGGGCCGGAGCCGGTGTTGAGGGTGAAGGAGAGGTCGGAGCCCGAGGCGGTCAGCGAGGGGTGGAGGTCGATCGGCGTGGAGGCGACCTCGGTGGTCGCCTGCAGCGGGAAGTACTCGACGGTGACGTCCGGGTTGTCCCCGACGATCGCCGAGGACGCGTCGACCTGGAAGTAGTAGGTCTGGTTGGTGGCGAGGTTGTCCCAGGCCCCCCCGTTCTCGACGCCCCCGGCGGTGGTCGTCGTGAAGCTCCCCGGAAGCCCCGTGATCTGGCTGAGGTCGACGGCGAAGTTGTAGGCGTTGATGACGCCCCAGCCGGTCGGGAAGTTCCACCCGGGGGTCGTGTTCCCGTAGTCGGTCGCCCCGGAGGGGGCCGTCGGGAAGAGCTGGCCGGCCGGCCACTGCCAGCCCTCCTGCACCCCGTGGTTCCCCCAGTAGCTCGTCCCGTTGGTCACGTCGAAGTACGGGTCGAGGGTGAGGTTGCCGTTCTCCCAGGCGTTGCCGAGCCGGAAGACCGGGTCGTTCCCGTTGCCGAGGTACGAGACCTTGTTGTGGACCTCGAGGTAGTTCTCGATGTCCGCGAGCATCCCGGCCGTCGTCGGGCAGGCGAAGCTCGTGCCGCCGTAGAAGATCTCGAACTGTCCGTCGAAGTAGATCGACTCGTTGAAGTCGGCCTCCGCGGCGACGCCGCTCCCTAAGGCCCGGCCGACGTTCGCGACCGTGAGGCCGTGCTGCAGGAACGACTGGTTGAACCAGTAGCTCGTCCCGAAGCCCCCGGAGGCGACCGGGGCGGCCCGGTAGAGCGTCTGGTTGGTGTACGGCTCGTACCAGTACGAGTTCGAGAGCAGCTCGCTCGCCGTGTTGACGTGGACCGGGTACTCGGAGTCGTAGACCCCGATGATGTCCCAGTCGGAGGCGCTCATGTTGGCGAGCCCGAAGGTCGAGGGGTTCGGGTACTGCTGACCGGTCGCGTTCGCCGCGACCGTCCGGATGCCGTTGACGGAGAGGACGTAGGGGTCCGTCGCCGGGAAGGCCCCGGAGAGGATCCCGTCCGAGGTGTCGAAGCCGCCGCCGTCGGCGCTGGAGGCGAGGATCGTGGAGCCGCGCGCGGTCAGGAGCTCGAAGTAGTTGGCCATCGTGAGGTCGTTCTCCCAGTTCGGGCCCGCGACCGTCCCGCCCTCGTAGATGTTCTGCTCCTCGCCGCCCCAGGAGTTGGAGATGATGTTCGGGACCGTGCCGAGCCGGTCGATCGCCGCGTAGTCGTCATCGAGGACGTTCGTGCAGAGGCAGGGGCCGTAGACCGGTTCGATCTTCGCCCCGGGCGCCATCGTTCCGGAGTACTCGATGTCGAGCGCCATCTCGTTCGAGCCCGAGTCGGTGTAGGTGAGCGTCCCGTTGAGCCCGTACGACCGGTCCACGGGGATCGGGCTCACGCGGTCGATCAGCGCGTTGGGGTTGTTCCAGACCAGCTTCGAGTATCCCTCGAGGTCGCCCGGGTTGATCCCCCCGGCCATGACGATGGCGATGGTGATCTGGGAGGAGCCGTTCGCGGTGTCGTTCCCGTTGTAGCCCTCGTTGAGCAGCGGCTGGATGTCGTACATCGTCGCCAGCGAGGCCGGCGTGATGACCTGGGTGAACTCCTGCTGCTTGTAGAAGCTCGAGTAGAAGTTGAACCAGTAGAAGGCGTGGTTCGTGTAGTTGTACGCCTCCGTCTCGTTGGTCCGGGCCGTCTCGACCGAGCCGACCGGCTCCGGCTCCCACGTCGAGTTGCTCGGCGGGAGCATCTGGCCGGTCGGGGAGACGATCCCGGAGGCGACCGCGAACGGCGAGACCTCGAGGGTCGGCGCGAACGGGCTCTCCCCCTCGAACCCGTTGATCGTCGCGATCGAGCCCGCGAGCGGCGCGGGCAGGGAGAGCGGGACCGTGTTCACGGGCCCGCCCGAAAGGGTCGCGTTGCCGGCCTCGAGGGAGAGGCTCGTGTGGAAGGCGGTGTCGGCGGCGGCGGCCGTCCCCGTGAAGGCGAGGGACATCGGGCCGCTGCTGGAGAGGGTGAACCCGAGGGAGGTGTAGTAGTTGATCGTGTTCTGGACGAGCGTCGGGCTCGGCCCGAACATCGCCTCCTCCTGGGCCCCCGTGAGCCAGTGCTGGTACCAGGGCGATCCGGGGGTCTCTTGGGCCGAGATGAGGTTGGAGAGCTCGTTGGAGTTCCGCAGGGCGAATCCCACGGTGAACTGGACCGGGGCCGTCGCCGGCTCGACCCCGAGCACGTCGGCGTTCGACTGGGTCTCGAGCGGGGTGCTCGAGGCGGTGACCGTGGGCGCCTTCTGGAGCTCCGCGCCGGTCATCGGGGTGCCGGTCACCGCGGCGGCGGTCGTGCCGAACGGCGCCGTGGTCGTCGGGGCGTTGCCGGGGATCAAGGCCCCGATCGCGACCCCGAAGGAGCCCCCGACCATGATGGCGACGAGGCCGAGGGCGCCGACGAGCGGGAGTCGGCGGCGCAGTACGATCGGGAGGGACGGACGCCACGCCGGCACAGAGCGCATCTACGGACCTCAGGGAACGCCCCGGCTCGCCGGAGCGCGCGTCCATGCTAGGGGTTCTTTAAAGACCTTCGCACGTCAGGGGTTCGCCGCAACGCCTCACGACGTATCGGGGCGCCGGAAAAGGTGGATATGGAGTGGTCCGCTCCCCGCTCCTCCGCGGGCTGGTGGTTCCTCTCCGGGACCCCGGGCACCGGCAAGAGCCGCGTCGCTCGGGAGCTTCCGCCGCCCCTCTTCGGGGTCGAGGTGGCGGACCTGGCGCAGCGCGCCGGGGGGACCCGGGAACGCGACGGATCGGTCCGGGTCGATCTGCCCCGTCTCGGTCGCTACCTGTCGACGCACCGGCCGGACTCGCCGGTGCTGCTCGTCGGGCACCTGAGCCATCGGCTCCCGATCTGCCGGGGGGTCGTGCTCCGCTGCCATCCCAAGGTGCTCGCCCACCGGCTCGCCCGGCGGGCGCCTCCCCGACCGGGGAACGGGGAGAACGTCCTCGCCGAGGCCCTCGACGTGGTGTCGGTGGGCGCCCGTCGGCGGACCGGCACGGCCCTCGAGATCGACACCACCGGGGCGACCCCGGCGGAGGTCGCGGCCCGGATCTCGGCCTGGGTCCGGGGGGAGCCGGTGCCTCCGGACCGGGTCGACTGGTTGGCCGATCCTTCGGTGATCCCGCTCCTGCGGACCTCGGAGAGCTAGTCCCGGTATGGTCCTCGAGACGTACCGCGAGCGGACGGCGGCGTACCGCGCCCGCCTGGCCCGGCCGTTCCTGGGGGTCCGACCCTCGACGCTCACGCTCGCCGCGCTCCTCCTCGCGGCGGCCGCCGCCGGACTCGAGGCGCTCGTGCGGTGGTCGACGCCGATCCTCTTCCTGCCGGTCGCCGTGCTGATCTTCCTCAGCGGTGTCTTCGACGTCCTCGACGGGGAGGTCGCGCGGTCGACCGGGACCGCCTCGTCCCGGGGCGACTTCCTCGACCACACGGCGGACCGGTACGCCGACCTCCTGCTCCTCGTCGGGATCGCGGTCAGCGGCTTCGCGAACCCCCTGCTCGCGCTCGTAGCGCTCGTGAGCCTGCTCCTGACGAGCTACATGGGGACGCAGGCGCAAGCGGTCGGGCTCGGACGCCAGTACGGCGGGCTCCTCACCCGCGCGGACCGGCTCCTCCTCCTCGCCTTCGCGACGTTCCTCGAGGGGGACCTGTCGCTGCCGTGGCCCTGGGCCCCGAGCGCGCCGTGGGAGCGCCTCCACGCCTTCGGGCTGCGGTTCACGGTGCTCGACGTCCTCCTGGCGTACTTCGTCGTCGCCGGTCAGGTGACGGCGCTCGCGCGCGCCCGCGGCATCTACCGGGGGCTCGCCGGATCCGAGGGCGGCCGTTCGACCGGGGAGCCGCCCCGGAGCCGGTAGTACTGGAGCGGGTGGCGGAGCCGCTCCTCGAAGCAGAGCGGGTCCCGTCCGCGGTCCTTCGGTTCGGGGGCGGCGTGATCG
>JASHVI010000200.1 GCA_030039525.1 Thermoplasmata archaeon | reverse complement strand
AGGGGGTCGACCTGGCGATCGAGGCCGTCTTCGAGAAGTTCGAGGCGAAGCGACCGGTCCTCGAGGCGCTCGACCAGCTGCTGCCGCCGGAAGCGGTGATCGCGACGAACACCTCCTCGCTGTCGATCACCGAGCTCGGGGCCGGGCTGCCCCATCGCGAGCGACTCCTCGCGATGCACTTCTTCAACCCCCCCTCGACCCTTCCGCTGGTCGAGGTCGCCGGGGGGCTCGACACCCGGGAGGGGCTTGTCGAGGAGGCCGTGGAGTTCCTGCAGGGCCTCCGGAATCATCGCTACCCGCTCGCCCCGATCCGCGTCCGAGAGGGTCCCGGGTTCGTCGTGAACCGCCTCCTCATCCCGGTGCTCAACGAGGCCTGCTTCGCGCTCGACGAGGGGCTCGCCTCCAGCCGGGAGATCGATCTGGCGATGAAGGCCGGCGCCGGGATGCCGATGGGGCCCTTCGAGCTCGCGGACCTCATCGGTCTCGACGTGGCCCTCGAGGTCGCCGAGACCCTCGTCCGGGAGACCGGCGACCCGAAGTACCGGCCGAGTCCCTCCCTCCGACGGCGGGTCGCCGCCGGCCACCTGGGCCGGAAGACCGGCCGCGGGTTCTACGAGTACGTCTGACGGGACGAGCGCCGGGCGTGGGCGGGGGAGCGCGGTCCCCGAGGTCCGATGCGATGGGTCGAGAGGGGTTTAAATCCCGGCAGGGTCCGGAACAGGGACCCGGCCCGTGGCGTGCGACCCGTCACCCCTTCCGGCTCCCTCCCGCCGCCCCTTCCGGCCGGCCCGGCCGCTACGCTGGCTGGCCCCCATCACTCTGGTCCTGATCCTGCTAGTTCCGCCCAACGGCGCCCCGAGCGACGCCGCGCGCGGAGCACAATCGCCGCCACGAGCCGCCGGATCCCCGGGCGCGCTCGTCTCCGGCCTTGCGGCGAGCGCCGCTCCCGCCGAGCCGGCCTCCGGGGCGATTGTCCGCGCGGCGGCCAAGCCGTTCCCTTCGGAGCCCGGCTGGCGATCGGTCCCGGTCTCGGTGCACCCGGCCGCTCGGTGGGGAGCCGCCGCCGCGTACGACCCGGAGATCGGTGCGGTCGTGATGTTCGGCGGCGCCGGGGCCGGGGGCTACCTCAACGACACGTGGGAGTGCATCGCCTCGCCCGGCACCGCGGACTGGACGGTGGTCTCCACCTCCTCCGCTCCCTCCCCTCGGGCGGAGGCCTCCCTCGCGTACGACCCGGCCCTCGGGGAGCTCGTCCTCTTCGGGGGGCTCGGGCGCTCCGGACCCTCCGGCGAGACCTGGGTCTTCCGGGGCGGGACCTGGACGGACCTCACGAACACCGGCCCGTCCCCCCGCTACGGCGCGGCGATGGCGTACGACCCTTCCACCGGGCGCCTCGTGCTGTTCGGGGGAGAGAACGCCTCGGCCTTCCTGAACGACACCTGGCAGCTCAACTCCCACGGCGTGTGGAGCGAGGTCTATCCCGCCAGCGCGCCGAGTCCGAGGAGCAACGCCGGGTTCGACTTCGATCCGGGGCTCGGGGTGGCCGTACTGACCGGCGGCTTCGGACCCTCCGGGGCCGACGCGAAGAGCTTCGATTGGAACGGGACCGACTGGTCGATCGACACCGCCGCCTCGGACGCCTCCGGCGCCGGCGGGGCTGCGATGGCGTACTCGGACTCCGAGGGCGCGCTGGTGCTGGTCGGCGGCAACGTCTCCGGCGGGTTCGCCAACTCGACGCTGGAGCTCGCGTCGAGCGGCCCCTGGAGCCCCCCCCACCTCGAGAGCACGCTCCCTCCTCGGACCGACGCGGCGATCGCGTACAGCCCGGCGGCCGGGGTGATCCTGCTCTTCGGGGGATGGAACGGCACGGCGCTCTCGGACACCTGGGCCTTCTCCACGGGGACGCCCGCCCTCTCCTGGCGGGAGGAGAACGGCACCGCGTCGCCCTCGCCGCGGACCGACGCGGCCACGGTGTACGACCCCGCGGACGGGTACCTGCTCCTCTTCGGCGGCGAGAGCCGCCCGAGCAGCGCCGCGCGCCTCGGGCCCTCGGCCTCCGGTGGCTCGGAGGTCCTCAACGATACGTGGACGTGGAGCGACGGGACGTGGACCGAGCTCAGCACGCCGGTGGCCCCCTCCCCGCGCTTCGGGGCGATGATCGCCTACGACCCGGTCGACGGGTACGTCGTCCTGTTCGGAGGGGCGACCCTCGGCGCGGGGAACAAGACGGTCTACCTCAACGACACCTGGAGCTTCCGCGGCGGCGTCTGGACCGAGCTCTCCCCCTCGCACGCCCCGTCGGCCCGCCGCGGAGCCGGCTTCGTGTTCGATTCCTCCGACGGCTACCTGCTCCTCTACGGAGGCCACAACGCGACCGCCTCCGGCGTCACGACGTACCTCGGTGACACCTGGAGCTTCGTCGGGGGCGAGTGGACCCGCCGGAGCCCGACGGGGGCTCCGCCCGCCGTCTCGCAACCGCAGATGGCCTTCGATCCGACCTCCGGGTACGTCGTCCTGAACGGAGGCTACGCCTCCACCGGCGCCGGCGGCGCCTCGCTGCCGGTCCGGTACACCTGGGAGTACCTCACCAACCGCTGGACGAACCTCAGCGCGGCGCTCGCGTCGAACGCGCCGAGCGCGCGCGCCGCCGGAGCGTTCGTCTTCGATCCTTCGGCCGGCGCGCTCCTCCTGATCGGGGGCAACAACGCGACGTCGACGCTCTCCGACGTCTGGAGCTTCCGGGCCGGTGGGTTCACCGAGGAGTGCTCGGCCTGCGCCCTCCGATTGAAGGATCCCGGACAGGTGGCCTACGACGACGGCGAGGGCGCCCTCCTCGCCTTCGGCGCGCCGGTCTCCGGACCGACCGTCGCCCAGACCTGGATCAACGTCTCGCTGCTGACCGCGGAGCCCTCCGTGGCTCCCCCGTCGGCCGACCTCGGCACCGCCTCCCACTTCAGCGTCCTCGTCGGGGGAGGGGTCGCGCCGCTGACCGCCCGGTGGACGTTCGACGGCGGGAACGCCACCTCGGCGTGGAGCGTGACCCACACCTTCCCGACGGTCGGCCCCCACAACGCCTCCTTCACGCTCACCGACGGGGCGGGAGCCACGCTGGTGCGCAACCTCACCATCGACGTTCACGCGCTCCCCTCCGCCTCCCTGATCGCCTCTCCGTGGGGCCCCGGCCTCCTCGGGGCGCGGCTGAACGTCAGCGTGCTCGGCGGCTCGGGGCCGTTCGTCTACAACTACTCGTTCGGGGACGGCGCGTCGGAGAGCTCCGATTCGCCGGTGGCGTACCACACGTACGCCTCCGCGGGGAGCTACAACGCCAGCGTCGAGGTCACCGACGCGCTCGGGGCCCAGTCGAGCGCGGTGGCCGGGACCCTCCGGTTGCCCGCCGTCGTCCCGACCGTATCGATCTCCGCCTCGGCGCTCGCTCGGGCCCCGCCGGCCGCCTTCCAGCTCTCCGCCATCGGGGTCGACCCGCACGGGGGGGTCGCCTACACGTGGAGCGCGACGACGACGCCGGGACCGAACACGACCCACTTCACCTTCCGGGCCTCCGGCGCCTCGGCGACGCTGAACCTCCCGAAGCCGCTCGCGGCGGCGGCGAGCGCGCAGGTCTCGGTGCTCCTCGCGGACTCGGACAACTTCACCGCCTCGGCGACCCTCAACCTCACCCTGCTCCCTTCGATGGCCGGCGGGCTCTCCGACACGGTCCTCAGCTTCCACGGCTGCCCCGCCGCGGTCGCGACGACCGAGTTCGCGCTCTCGCAGAACGTCTCCGGCGGGCAGGGGCCGTACACCTTCAACTGGACCGTCGGGAGCTCGACGCTCACCGGGGCGGCGGTGGACGCCAACCTCACCCCCGGCACCTCCGTCCCGGTGACG
>JASHVI010000024.1 GCA_030039525.1 Thermoplasmata archaeon | reverse complement strand
CGGCCGGATTACCGATAGGGACGCCCGAATACGTGTGTGTCGCGGCGGCGTTCATCGGCTTGACCGCGTACGCGCTCGACTCCCGAGCGGAAATTCAGCGAAAGCGGACAGCCGAGCGCGCATTCGCTCAATTCCTGTTCGAGATGGCGGACGCGATGCGGGGTGGAATTGACCCCGCCAAGGCAATCGTTGAGCTGTCCACCACCTCGACCGACATCCTCCGTAAGCCGCTTCGGGTCGCCGCGGACGGGATCCGCATGGGACGCCCGATAGACGATGTCCTAAGGAATCTAGCTGAACCGCTCCGAAGCCCCCTCATCAACCGCTATGCCACCCTGATCGCGGACGCGGCCACCGTCGGGGGAGAGACCGCCACGGTGGTCCACCGCGCGGCCAAGGACATGGACGACTTCATCAAGATCGAGTTCGAGCGCACCCAGGCGCTTACCCTGCCCGTGGCGGTGCTCTACATCTCGTTCGCGGTCTTGCTCGCGGTGTTGTTCGCCCTGCTCAGCATCGCGGGGGCGCTGGGTTCGATCAACTTTTCCATCGTGACGGGAACGAATCCCTTGGGTGGGAGCGGAGGCGCCTCGACAGGGATTCCGAGGCTGACCGGCTCTACGCTGGAACTTCGCTTTCTCGACCTCTCACTGATCAACGCCCTCGGAACGGGCGTGATCATCGGCGCGTTCACCGAGGGCAAGGCCAAGTACGGGCTGATCCACTCGCTGGTGCTGCTCGGTGCCACGGTGGTCGCCTTCTTCTTCCTCGCTCCGTAGCGGTGCGCCGCGGGACCGCGAGTTCCCTGGCTCACGCAGTCGAGGGGAAGGGGGCCCAGGCCGCTCTCGCCGTTCGTCAGCAGACGTAGTCGAACGGGAAGTCGAGCGTGTCAGAGAGCCCCGCTGTGTCGGTCACCGTGAGTCCTACGGTGTAGAGGGTCCCCGAGGCGCTGCAGGTGACGTTCGTCGGAACGGGAACCTCCTCACCCGACACGGTCGAGCCCGGCACCGGCACCATGCCCGGGTTTGTGTAGGTAGTCCAGGACCAACCGATCACCGTGTCGTTCAGGGCCTTGGAATCCGATCCGTCGTACACAATCTCGGCCTGGGTTGTCATGGTTGCGCTGTCGTAGTAGTCCACCGAAGCCACGACCCCGAAGGCCTCGGGGGGAACGAACGTCTTGATGAACTCGTTGTTCAGGGTAGTGAAGACATCGACCTGAACGTACTGTGTGCTGAATAGAGTGGTCACGTCAGGATAGACGAAGCTCCAGTTCGTGTTGATCTGAAGGTCGACCTCCTGCCCGGTGAGCAGCGTCAGGTTCGCGAGCATCGGCACCGCCGGAATCGAGGCGGTCCCGCACGCGGGGACGGTCCGGTTCCCCTGATGGCACACCGGCACCGCCGATCCGCCGGACAGGTACTCGGAGATGAACCCCTGCAACGGAATGTTGTTGACCGAGATCGAGGTGATCGAACTGGAGCTCGTGCCCAGATTCGCGATCGTGATGTTGAGGGATCCGATGGTCGACGAGCCCGGACCGCTCGGGGTGACGAGGAGCGAGGTCGCGTTATCGCTCTCGCGGGCCCGATCCTGCTCTTGGGCGCGATAGGCGAGATTTGCCTTTTCCTCGGTCTGAACGAACGCCCCCAGGGCGAGGGCGGCCGACACGACGATCAGGACGAGCATGAGGCTCCCCACGATCTCGGAGAGCCCTCGGGAGTGGCGCCGGAGCTGCCGCACGGAACTAACAGGTGCGGGGGGTGTCAAAGGGGAGGCCCCCGTAGTTTGCGTAGGAGAGGGGGCGAGCCCGGACTCTACCGATGACACCGTTATGGCGGTCGGCAGCCGTGCGGGACGAATGGACATCCCTATCGAGGTGCCGGGCCTCGATACGCTCATCCCCCAGATCGAGGGCGGGCGCATCGTCGTCTCGGAGAGCGGGCCGGATCCCGCGAAGAGCTTCTTCATCCGGAGGGTCTGCCGCACCGCGCTGAGGCTCCAGAGCTCCGTCTCCTTCGTGACCTCGCGCGGCGAGTCCGAGGTGGAGGGACTGTTCCGCGCCGAGGGCGAGTCCACCCCGAACTACTCGGAGACCCTGCACGTCACCGAGCGGGACGCCATCCACGACCTCGAGGACATCGCGGTCGCCGACGGCGTGTTGGCCGTGGACTCGTTCACCTTGCTCACCCTCGACCTCGCCTCCGTGGAGATCGCCCGTATCATGCGGGGGCTTCGCGCGCTATGCCGCGACAAGGGGATGACCGTCCTTTTGGCCACCGATCGGGGGGTCCAGCAGTCCAGCGCCGAGGCCGTGACGAACTACCTCTCGGACGGCGTCGTCCAGTTCCACGCGAAGGAGGGGCCGGAGGGGATCAGCCGCTTCCTTCGGATCCCGAAGTGGACCGACGGCAAGTTCGTCGACCGAAACGTGTATTATGACTTCGACGGAAAGCGTATGGTGATCGACCTTCGTCGTCGCGTCATCTAGGAGAGGAAGTGCCGGCGAAATCCTACGAGCGCTACGGGTTGACCGGCAATCCCTTCCGCGACCTGACGAGCGAGTCGCTCGACGACGTGGAGCTCCTCCACGTCAACCTCCAGACCGACGAGGCGCTGCGCGTCATCAAGGAGGAGGTCCTCGAGAAGGAGAACAAGGCCTTCGTGGCCCTCGCCGGGAGCCACGGCACCGGCAAGACCCACCGGCTGAAGCTCGTCGTGGCCGAGGCGAAGGAGCTCGGGAAGTTCTGCGTCTACATCGACGTCTCCGAGAAGTCGCCCCAGGTCATGGGCGACCTCGCGAAGGCCTTCCTCGCGGCCAAGCCGATGGGGGGCTTCTCGAAGGTCTTCTCGGCGCCGGCCTGGTATCGGGGAGTCGCCGCCCTGGAGAAGCCGAAGGGCGGGAAGTACGACCCGGTGATCGCCGGCAAGACGCTCGCCGACGCGCTCAACGCGAACGCTCCTTCCTTCCTCCTCCTCAACGACCTGCAGAACCTCAACCGGGTCGCCGACGCCGAGCCGTTCCTCCGCACGCTCCAGAGCATGTCGGACGGCCTGAAGCCCGGGACGCTCGTG
>JASHVI010000199.1 GCA_030039525.1 Thermoplasmata archaeon | reverse complement strand
CCAGCGGCGCGGGACGTCGCGCAGGTTCGCGAGCGCCGCGAGGAGGAGGAGGAGGCCGAAGAGGACGGTCGCGAGGAAGAAGTGGAGGAGGACGATGCCGACGGCGAGGTCCGACTCGACGACCAGGCCGCCGAGGAGCGCCTGCGCGACCACCAGCACCGCCGCCGAGTACGAGAGCCTCCGGAGGACCGGGCGCGCCGCCTCGTAGCGGTACGCGACCGCGGCGAGGAAGAAGACCGCGATCGAGAGGAAGCCAGCGGCGAGGCGGTGCGACCACTCGATCCCGGAGGCCCCCACGAGCGGCGGGAGGAAGCTCCCGTTGCAGCTCGGCCACGTCGAGCAGCCGAGCCCCGAGCCCGAGGCCATCACGTTCCCGCCGAGCAGGATCGTGACGTACGTGAGGAAGAAGGCGCCGAGAGCGGTGTACCGGAAGAGGGTGTGTCCGTTCATCGCTCCCTCCCTAGTGCAGCAGGCCCGGGCCCGGGACCGTCGGCGCGGCCGAGACGGCCGGCACGGGGCTCCGGGAGGGCAGCGGCGCGGGGGTCGGGACCGGCCCCGTCATCTTCGACGGGAGCGGCTCGCCCCAGGGATCGTCCGTCGTGACCGGCTCGCCTTTGAAGTAGCTGTGCACCATGTTGAACACGAAGAAGAGCTGGGCGATCCCGAAGATCGCCGCGCCGATCGAGGAGACGAAGTTCCAGAACTGGAAGTTCGCCGTCGGGAGGTACTCGTAGACCCTCCGCGGCATCCCCTCGGCGCCGAGGATGAACATCGGGAACAGGAGGACGTTCGTGCCGATGTACGTCAGCACGAAGTGGATCTGGGCGAGCCGCTGGTTGTACCAACGACGCACGAGCACCGGGTAGTAGAAGTAGATCCCGGCGAAGAGCGCCATCACCGTCCCGCCGAGGATGACGTAGTGGAAGTGGGCGACGACGAAGTACGTCGCGTGGTAGAGGTAGTCGATCGGGATCGAGGCGAGGAAGAGGCCGGAGAGGCCCCCGATCACGAAGCCGGTGATGAAGGCGGCGCAGAACCACATCGGGACCGCCATCCAGATGCGGCCGCCCCAGAGCGTCGCGAGCCAGTTGAAGGTCTTGACCGCCGAGGGGACCGCGATCGCCATCGTGCTCAGCATGAACACGAACCGTACGTTCGTCGAGACGCCGGTGACGAACATGTGGTGCTGCCAGACGGCGAAGGAGAGGACGGCGAAGACGCCGAGGCTCACCGCCATCGCCCCGTAGCCGAAGATGTCCTTGCGTGCCAGCTTCGGCAGGACCGTGGAGATGATGCCGAAGGCCGGTAACACGAGGATGTAGACCTCGGGATGCGCGAAGAACCAGAAGAGGTTCTGGTACAGTAACGCGCCCCCGAGCGGCGTCCCGTTGGAGGCCGCCAGGATGTGCGTCCCGAAGTTCCGGTCCGCCAGCACGAAGGTGAGCGCGATGGTGAGGGAGGGGAGCGCGAAGAGGAGGAGGACGGAGTTGATCAGGATCGACCAGACGAAGAGCGGGAGATTCCAGAACTCCACGCCGGGGGCCCGGTGCTTGATGATCGTGACGAGGAAGTTGGCGGCCCCCATCATCGACGAGGCCGAGAGGATGTGCAGGCCGAGGATCCAGAGGTCGATGCCGTGGGGGTTCGGGCCGAAGGCCTGCTCGGAGAGCGGGACGTAGCCGGTCCAGCCCGCGTAGGCGTTCGAGAGGATCAGGATGACCCCGGCCGGGGGGATCATCCAGAAGGCGATCGCGTTGATCCGCGGGAGGGCCATCTCCCGCGCGCCGATCATCGAGGGGACCAGCAGGTTCCCGAAGCCGGCGAGCACCGGCATCACGAACATGAAGATCATCAGGACGCCGTGCATCGTGAACAGCGTCGAGTAGACGTCCGGCGTGATGCCGAGCGTCGTCTCGGGGTCGAGCCCGAGGCCCTGGACGAACCCCAGGTCGGTGCGGATCAGGATCGCGTACGACCCGCCGATGAAGAAGAAGATGAAGCCCGTGACGATGTACATCAGGCCGATCTTCTTGTGGTCGGTCGTGAACAGGTAGAGCCGGGCCTTCTTCACGAACCACGAGCCCCGGTAGGTCAGCACCCCCAGCGCGAAGGCCGCGAGGCCCAGGACGAGCAGGACTTCGACGAGCGGCTGCACCAGACCCGGCGCGATCAGTTCGGTCATGTTCCCTCGCCCGTCACATCAGGACCCCGGCGATCAGGTAGGCGAGCGCGCCGACCGCGATGACGACGATCAGGACCTTCAGGAACGAGGCGATGATCGCGTCGTTGACGGCCCTCGGCGCGCTCGGGTGGAACCGGCGGCCGAGCGGCCAGAGCCGGTAGGTCGCCTCGGCGGTGTGGACGCCGAGCGCCGCGAGCAGGAACATGATCGCGACCGCGAACCCGAAGGAGCTCTCCACGCCCGGTCCGACGAGCGGGCCGAGCCGGTAGGCGTAGTACGCGAGCGCGCCGATGCCGACGAGGCAGAGGGCGAGCACCGCGCCGTAGAGCTGGAGGACCCGGGTCCGGGCCGCGACCACGACGGTCCAGTCCGGCGCGCCCAGCTCACTCAAACATCCTCACCACCCGGTGGGGCGTGCCGCGGAGCCGGTCGATCCGGTAGAGGATCCCGGCGAGGAGGAGGAAGGCGAGCAGGGCCACGAAGGCGCCGAGGAGCACGGCCGCCGCCGCCCCGACCCAGTCCCGACCGGGCAGGAGGTCGGTCAGGCCGTAGACGACGAGGCCCGAGGCGACCACGCCGAGGACGAGGAGCACCGTGAGGACGGTCCAGAGCCAGCCGGTCCGGTAAGTGGGCTGCGTCGGGCTAGCCATGCGAGACCTCCGAGGCGGAGGCGGACGGGGTCGCGGTGGCGGGCGTCGGGTACGCCCCGGGGAGCGTCGGGGTCTTCCCCGCCGCGGCGAGCCGGGCGCGGTACGACTTCTGGTAGCGCCAGTAGAACAACCCGACGACCGCCGCGTTGAGCGCGAAGATCGGAACGATCCGTTCGGCGACCTCGGGCGGGAGGATCTGCTGCCCGGGCGTGAGGCCGCCCCAGACCGTCGTCAGGATGAAGAAGCCCATCAGCGAGTTGCCGAGGAACAGGACGATGGGCCGGTCCCTCGGGTGGGTCCGCTTCGACCGGTCGAGGAAGGGGAGGAAGAGGACGTAGAGGATGATCACCGTCGTGAGCCCGACGGCGATGACCGGGGTGACCCCGTAGAAGTCGACGACCTTGAACAGCCAGAGGAAGTACCAGTCCGGCTCCGTCACCCCCGGGGTCACCGCGACGTTGCCGACGTAGGTCGGCAGGTTCCAGGGCCAGAGCGCCGCGATGCCGATGAGGAGCCCGATGTAGGCGAGGGCCCACTTCGTGATGTAGAAGAAGATCGTCGGCATGAACGGGACGGCCTTCTCGTCCTCCTTCTCGGTGAACCGCCGGCGCTGCAGCGGGTCCGAGGTCGCCGGGGGGGCGATCCCGTGGGACTCGAACAGCGCGATGTGGGCGTAGAGGAGCGCCCCGAGGGCGAGCGGGATGAGGACGACGTGCGCGGCGAACATCCGCGATAACAGCCCCTGCGAGGTCCCGTCGGCGAGGATGAACGGCCCGAGGAGCGGGCCGAAGGTCGGGAGCCGGAGCGCGAGGACGAGGCCGACGTTCGTCGCGTTGTACGCGATCTGGGTGTACGGGAGGACGTAGCCGGTGAACCCCATGCCGAGCGTCGCGAGGAGGAGCAGGGTGCCGACCATCCAGGAGAACTCGCGCGGCGCCTTGTAGACGCCGAGGTAGTAGCCCCGGAAGAAGTGGACGAACGCGAGGAAGATCATCGCGTAGGCGCCGTAGAGATGGGTCGAGAGCAGTAACGAGCCCATCGGCACCGAGTTCACGATGTAGAAGGTCGAGCACCAGGCGGCCGGGGCGGTGCTCAGCTGGCCGACGGCCTGGCCGCAGGCGGTGTACGTCGGGTTCGTGCTCGGCTGGTAGTACAGGAGCAGTAGGAGGCCCGAGACGACCTGGTAGAGGAACGCGTTGACGACGAACGCTCCCGTCCAGTACGACGGCTTGAACGTGAACTCGGGCTGCGGGCGGAGCGCCCACTTGGGCATCCCCGTCCGGTCCTCGATGAACCCCCAGAGCCTGTTGAGGGTCCGGTTGAACCAGCGCTCGAACCCCATCGACCTCCGCCCCCTACGATGGGAAGAAGCAGGCGATGACCGGGGTCTCGCGCGTCAGCTGCGACGTGTTGCCGATGCTGTAGTCCCCGGTCAAGGTGCTGAAGTGCCCGTTCACCGGGGGGCCGGTCTCGCCGATCGCGGAGATCGAGTCGTCCGACTGGTCCCAGTAGAGCGTCACCTGGGGCAGGGGCAGGACGGCCGGGCCGGTCAGGTTCGCCGCGCCGTTCGTGACGTCGTAGGTCGAGCCGTGGCAGCTGCAGTGGATGTAGAAGTTCTTCGAGCCGAAGCTCTTCGAGCAGGTCCCGGGCGGGTAGTACGAGATCGCCGGGGCGGGGCAGCCGAGGTGCTGGCAGATCGCGGAGAAGGCGACGATCGACCCCTGGGGGCCGATGCCGCCGACGACGTTCGTCGCGCCCCCCGACCCGCCGGCCGGCGGGGCCAGGTTGAGGAGGAAGTTCGGCTCGTTGCGGAGCGGGTAGTAGAAGATGAGGAGCTCCGAGGTCGTGACGTTGTACTCGCTCATCACCTTCGAGGCGGTGAGCGGGCTCCCGTCGAGGTCCACGAGCGCCGTCTTCGGGAAGCTCGAGATCCCGACGACGGGAGGCTGCGCGTACTGGAGGGAGCCGGCGACGAGGCCGCCCGCGCCGGCGCCGACCGCCCCCGCGACCGCGAGGAGCTTGATCACGTTGCGCTTCGTCTCGTCGATCTCCTCCCGCGAGGCGTCGTCCCCCGGCGCGACCCGCCGCACCTGGCCGATCGGGAAGTCCAGCGGGCTCTCTCGCGGCGGGGCGAGGTACGGGCAGATCGGCGGGCAGTCCCGCATCAATTGAGGGTCCTCCCGCGGGTGTCGACGACGAGGTCGTCCGGCGTGTCCGGCGGCGGGATCTGCGCCTCGCCGGGGAGCTCGGCCCGCTCCGATCCGTAGAAGACGGCCCAGGTGATCGCGATCCCGAGGAAGAAGATCAGCAGCTCCGTGAGGAGCAGGAGCTGGGGGATCGAGAGGCTCATCGGAGGCCTCCGACGTCGGGGGCGGGGCGGGCCAGCGACCAGGTGTCCGGACCGAGGCCCGCCGGCCCCGGCGACGCGGCGCTCGCCGTGAGGCCGACGGTCGCGAAGCTCCCGCCCGGCGGGAAGTAGACCGGGGCGGGGATGTGCGGGCTCCGCCCCTCCACGGGCTCCCCCTCCAGGAGGGCCTGACGGAGGGACAGGGGCGGCCCGCCGGCCGAGCCTCCGAGCCCGGCCTCCTGGGTGAACTCCGCGAGGAGCTCGCGCTTCAGCCGGAGGAGGCGCCCGTACCAGCGCCCGAGCTGGCGCACCGAGGCGCCGGCGCCCTGGCCGAAGAGGAGGAGGCCGCCGACGGCCAGCAGGATCCCCCAGTCGAGCTCGGAGAAGAGGGCCATCTACGCTAGGCTCCCGAGGCCCCCACAGGCCCCTCCGAGCGCGGCGGCTCCCCCCGGCGACGCTCCCAGCGCGTCGCGAAGAACGCCCCCGCGAAGTAGAGCGCGATCATCGGGGTCGCGATGAGCAGCATCGTGATCCCGGAGTTGTCCGGGGTCACGACCATCCCGAAGACCAGCGAGCCCACGATCGCGCCCCGCCAGTGCTTCCGCCAGGCCTGTGCGCGGACGACCCCGAGGCGGGTCAGCGCGTAGACGAAGACGGGGAGCTCGAAGACCACCCCGAAGGCGAGGGAGTAGAGCAGCGCGAAGGTGGCGAACTGCTGGACGCCGAGCACCGGCTCCAGGCCCATCGCCGCGACGTAGAGGAAGAGCAGCCGGAAGGTGAGCGGGGTGAGCCAGAGCAGCCCCATCGCTGTCCCGACGGCGAACAGGATGCTCGCCGGGATCCCGATCTGGCGGAACAGGTGGCGCTCGTTCCGGCGGAGCGCCGGGACGAGGAAGGCCCCCACCTCGTGGACGATCCAGGGCATCCCGACCATGATCGTCAGGATCAGGGCGATCTCCATCTGCACGAGGACGGAGTCCCCGACGCCGACGTTCAGCAGCTGGACGTTCGCCGGGAGCGTCCACCGGACGAGCGCCCGGAAGACCTGCGCCGAGACGTTGTAGAAGAGGTTCGGGTATGGATAGGCCAGGGGGACCGACCACGACGTACCCGGCGGCGTCCAGCGGAACGGCCGGAGCTGGAACGTGATGAGGAACCCGAAGATCGGGGCCAGCACCAGCAGGATCCGGACGAGCCGCCGACGGGCCTCCTCGACGACGGCGAGGATCTTCGCGAGGTCGCCCATTCACTGGACCGTCCCCCCGACTCGCCCGACCATCCCGAATCCGCCTCCCCCTCCGACGCTCGGACCGCCCTCCGTTCCGAGGGCGGTCGCCCTAGCGCGCTGAGCCGGGGGCGTTCGCGCCGGCGGCGGCCGCCGCCTGCTCGGCCTTCAGCTCGCGCTCGACCTCGAGGCGCCCCCGCTTGAACTCCCCGACCGAGCGCCCGAGGCTACGGGCCAGCTGCGGGATCTTGCTGGAGCCATAGAACAGGATGGCCACGACCACCAAGATGATCAGCCAGTCATCGACCGAGTCGAACATCGACGCTCCCCGCGCTTCCAGCGGGGCTCGAAGGATATGGCGTTCGTACGGGACCGTCGGACCCGTACGGACGGTTCGTACGACCCGGCTTATGAAGCCCGTCTCACGGCGGAGCGATGAGGAGGGTCTCGTGGCCCGCCGCCACCGCCCGGTCGACCGCGAGCTCGGCCAGCCCGGCGAGCCCGTTCGCGCTGCGGCCGACCGCGGTCGTGGCGGGGAGGATGCCGGAGCGCCGCGCCGGTCCCTTCAGCCGTCGGCCGGTGGCGCGCGCGAGCTCCGAGAGGCGCACCGCCTCCGCGTGGGCCTGGCAGGCTCCCCCGAGCCCGGGGTCGACGAGGATCTCCACGACGGCCCGGAGCATCGACTTGAGCTCGCCGAGGAGCCCGAGGAGCTCCGCGGCCCCGGCTTCGAGCGCGGCCGGTTCGTCGTCGAGGCAGAGGGCGATCTCGTGGATCTCCCGGGAGAGCTCCTCGAGCGAGTGGACGACCACGCGCCACTCCAGCAGCTGCCGGGGATCGGCGCTGCCGATCCGCCGCGCGAGCGCCCGGTCCCGGGTCGCCAGGAAGAGCTGCCGGACCAGCAGCGCCAGCACCCGATCGGTCTCCTCCGCGAGCCCGTCGAGCCGCTTCGAGCGGCTGCGGCGCCGGAGGATCTCCTCGGCCTCCTCGAGAGTGGCGATCTCGATCATCTTCATCCGCTGCACCAGCTGCGGCAGGCCGTACTTCGAGGGGTCCACGAAGTTCTGGAGGACGATCCGGTTCGGCTCCTGGGCGACGACGCTCACCCCGAGCAGCCCCTTGGTCGCCTCGAGGAGCTCCTCGACCCGCTCCGGGGCCAGCGGGAGCTCCGACCGGATCTCGACCGCGTCGTGCCCGACCCGGTACGCCCCGGTGACGACCCGGGCCAATAGGCCGGGGGTCGAGAACGAGCGGGCCTGCACGACGTACGACGCCCCGGCCGGCGACGGGCTCTCGGTGGGGGCGGGCTTGAGGAAGAGCGTCCCGTCGTCGTGCTGGTCGAAGACGATGAGGTCGCCGGGTCGCAGGTTCATCGCCTCGGCCCACGGCTTCGGCAGCGTCACGGCGATGGACGAATGGCCAGCCTTCAGGATCCGTCGCTCTCGGTTCGGCCCTCCCCAGACCATCTCCGCACTCCCCAGAAGCTCTTACGAGCCCCGTAGGTTCAATGGGTCCGGGTTCTTATGGGTTGTGCCGCGGGGGAGGAACCTCCTACGGGCACCGTAGGTCAGCGTTTCCCTCGGATTCCGAGACGATCCGGTGGAGAACCTCTTACGACTTCCGTAGGTTAGGCCGCCTCACCCGTGCTGCTGCGGGGGCGTCGGAGCTTCCCCGTCGGCCGGGGGCCGCGGGCCCTCCGGATAGCCGAGCCGCTCCGGGGGCATCTCGTGCTTCGTCCCCTCCCGCTGGCCGAAGACGAAGGCGAGGACGATCGTGAGGATCACCAGCGAGGCCACGCCCCCGACGATGGCGAAGACCTGCCAGCCGGGACCGGTCGCCACCGTGGACCCGGTGCCGGGCTCCCCGCTCCCGAGGAACCCGAACATCCCGGCGTTGAAGTGCCCCGGCTCCAGGCAGACGTACTCGTACTCCCCGTACGCGGGCGCCGTGAACGTCTGGGAGTAGGTCTCCCCGGGGGTGCCGTTGACGGAGAGGTTCACGAGCGGGGGATGGACCGCGAAGAACTGCAGGAGGTGGGTCGTCGAGTCGCTCGAGTTGAAGGCGAAGTTCGCGATCGGCGAGAGCGTGAACGTGTGGGCCGTGGTGCCGAGGTCGGTGATCGTGACGGTGACGCTGTCGCCGGGGGTGATCTCGTTGGTCGAGAGGGTGAACGCGAAGACGTCGCTCACGGAGACCTGCACCGTCTGGGTCGCCGCGGCCCCGTGGCTCACCGCGGCTCGGGGGGGTTGGGCGGCGGCGACGGCCGCGCCCAGCAGCGAGAAGAACAGGGTGGCGGCCAGCAGCGCTCCGAGCATCCGGGCGCGCCTATGCATTCCGGCTCCACCCGCCCCGAGAGGGCGCGGCGGTCCGACGGGACCTCCGCTTCAAACGCGTTCCGTACGTACCGCGCCGTCGAGCGACCGCGGAGGTCCGCGGGGCGTACATACGGCGGGAATATCTATCCCGGTCGGTGGGAATTGGCGTGGACCCGGCCGAGCGGCGCCCGGCGACGGCGGCGGCGCTCGCGGCCGCCGGCGCGTTCGGGGCGGTCCCGGCGGTGCCGGGCCTGACCGACCTGCAGAAGACGCTCCCGCTGGTCTACGTGATGCTGGTCCTCTCCGTGATCGGCGCCTCGATCACGTTCGGGGTCCTCGCCTACGCGCTCTGGAAGTTCCGGGATCCGGAGATGAAGGGGCGCAAGTATGGTTAGGATCAACAAGCTCGAGTGGGCCTGGACCCTCATCATCGTGGCGCTGCTGGCCGGCGTCGCCGCGTACTCGACGGTCCTACTCTACAACGAGGACGCGCTGCCGGCCCATCCCGCCGAGTACGTGGACGTGATCGGCCACCAGTGGTACTGGGAGTTCTGCTACCCGGCGAACCACACCTGCTACAACACCTCCTACGACGCCGCGACGAACACCGCCTCCGGGGGAGCCCTCTGGGCGGCTCCGGGCAGTACGATCCAGATCAACGTCACCGGCGCCGACGTCATCCATTCCTTCAACATCCCGGCCGTCGGCGTGCGGATCGACGCGATCCCCGGTCGGATGAACCTGTTCGCCTTCCAGGTCCCGAACGCGGCGCCGGGGAGTCAGTACCTGATCCAGTGCACCGAGTTCTGTGGCGAGTTCCACGGGACGATGCGCGCCTTCATGGTGCTCACCTAGCGGACGACGCCTCCCCCGCCCCGGGGGCGAGGGAGCTCGGCGTCGGCGCGCGTGCGGCCGAGGACCGGACCATCGGGAGGGGCGTTCCCATCTCGCGCGACCGGGAGAACCGGTCGCGGAGCCAGTGCCGGATGTCGTAGAGGTAGAGGTTCCCGTACGGGCAGGCGCCGGCGCAGTTCCCGACCCCGCAGCACTTCGTGCTCCGGAACACCCCCCGCTGCCGGAAGTGGCCCGGCATGTCGACCAGCCCCACCGGGCAGGACTTCGCGCAGTCGAGGGTCGTGCAGCGCTTGCAGACCTCCTTGTCCCGCACCCTCAGCGAGAAGGGCCCGAGCCGCTGGAACGCCTGGGCGAAGGTGCCGGTGTAGCACCAGCCCATCGTGACGCAGTTGTAGTTGCCGGTGTACGGGATCGTGACGAAGAGGACGTACCAGAGGATCCCGAAGTAGAGCGCGAAGAGGAAGACGGTCGGGTCGGCGCCGGCGATCGAGACGCTCCACCGGCCGATGCTGTCCATGTAGGAGGCGACCGACGCCAGCGCGAGCGAGCCCATGACGAGCCCCGTCGTGACCGAGTAGGCCGTGGAGAAGCGGCTCCCCAGGTACTTGTGGGCGATCGGCGAGCTCCGGTTGAACGACTTCATCGCGTCGAGCGTCGTCCCCTGGTACATCAGCGCCGCCGAGCAGAACGTCGAGCAGACGACGCGCCGGCCGAAGAGCGCGCAGAGGACCCCGGTGACC